>JASFOC010000076.1:0-8359 GCA_050116715.1 Gammaproteobacteria bacterium | reverse complement strand
TGAGCGCATCAGGCAGATCGGGGCGAGTCAGCCGTACCTGCTGGGAATGATCCTCGGCAAACCGTGCCAGCTTGGATGCGATTTCCTCGAACAATCCAGGTTCGGTGTGGCGGAGGCGTTCCACCTTTTCATGCGGCAGTTTGCGGCGGAGGTTGAACACGATGGCCCGGCTCATGGTCGAATCGGGGAGGTGTTTCTCCAGTGAAATGCCCGCCATCGCCTTGGCACCCCATACCGTGAACATCTTGGGTTCATGGTTGTCGCCGACAATGCGCATGACAAAGGCATTGGTGCGGGAATGCCCAGCATTGATGAGTCCCTTGAGGTCATCATTTGCTCGAATAAATGTGTCGGCTTCATCGATCAGCAGTGTCAGACTCCACAGTTCCATCGACCGGAACAAGCTTGCCGTGGATACATTGGAAACGGGCAGTGGCCTGGCAGACATGCGTCCCATCACGTCCAGCAACTGCGATTTACCGCACGATTTCTCTGGTGCGTTGATGATGGCGAGTGGCGCCACGTCCACCACGTCCATGAACCATGTTGAAATTGTCCACAGTGCCGCAACATCAGCCTGTTCAGGCTCCATCACGATGAATCGGCGGATCGTGCTCGCCACTTCAGTGAGCAATGACGCAGGTTCGACGCGCTCTGCAAACGGCTCGACTTCCGGAAAAGGCCAGTCACCGGGTTCGAGGTTCTCCTCGCGTGCCGTCTTGACGAGCTTGTCCAGGACGGCGGGCCTGCATCCCATCTGACTTGCCTGTTCGACACGAACGCGCTCGTACTCCAGCGGCTTCATCGCCGCCAGCTTCGCGATCACTTCGTCGTCCTGCTGCGGCGTAATCGGTGCGGGGGTCGACGCGACGGTTGCTTCCGTCGATGCCTGTGCGTCTGGCTTGGTTGACTCGGGAGCGGGATTGGCCATCACTCGTCCTCCGCAGCGGCAGTAGTTATAATTTTGAAATCGTCATCCGGATCCCATCCGGCCCGCTTGGCGTCGTAATACACCGTGCCGAGTGTTATCGGTACTCCAGAATATGTTCCGTTCCGGAAGCGCCACCAAACGTCATCAAAGAACTCCTCGCCAGTCTTGCCATTGCCGCCGCGGTTGATCCATTTCATTGACGCGTTGCCGTGCAGTTCGCCACTGCTCCATGATCTGGCAAGCTCATAAAGCTCGACTTCCAGCTCTGGGTAATTACGCGCCGCCTCCGCGAGCGGGGCCAGGCGCCTGAGCTTCCAGGTCTCCTCGTCACAATCAGGATCGAGCACGACCAGCGCCGAAGACAGCCGCTCAAGGTCTGGTGGACCGTATATTTTGGCATGTGCATTGCCGGCGGTAGTGGCCATGCAAGTGGCAAGTGAACGATGGCCGGATGGCTTGGTCGCCGATGTATCACACAGTCGGTTGTGCGCATCGGCGATCGCGTCCAGCATGATCGTGCGCTCGATATAGTCGTCGGATGCGTATTCCAGCGTCACGGGTCGGGGAGGTGTGAATTTGTGGTTTAGCGTTCCCGGGATGCGCAGCACGCTGGCGATGTCGGCTGTGCGACTGTCGTCGGCCAGGAACCCGCAGGCCTTGTTCAGGGCCTTGAGTTTCCAGGCGTAGGACAGCCATTCGTCGCGAACAACCACACCGTTGAGTGCCCAATAAGCATGGATGCCGCCGCCGCTGTGAATGATGTGGTCGGCCTTGGTAGCCCTGTGTCATTGTAGAATTGAAGCAGGGCGACTTCGGCGGCTTCGGGGGTGGGGTAACCTTTCCCGGCCGCTGCCTTGTCCTCGCCGCAGTCGATGTCCAGCCAGAAGCCGTAGGCACCGTAAACATTTGCCACCGTCCAGCTGATTGAGCTCTGGTATTCGGCACAGGCGAAATATACTTCAACACGTTCACTCGAGTGTTTGTGTGCCAGTGATATGGCCTCGGCGATATCATTGACCGGGATGTGCTTGAAGCGGCCAGTCTGCCGGTCATGAATCCCTAGCTGATGAACGCGATCGCGCGAACGCCAAAGTGCGGACAGCAGCTGGATAGCGGGTTGATATGTAGAATTTTGTTGATCCGAGAAGGATCGATTGGGAGTGGTGCTTATGCTCATTTATCTATCCTCGATGTGAGCTGACCGTGATCCACCGCGTAAACACGAGATGGCGTTTGGTTCCCACTTGGGATAGATACAGAGGCTGAAAAGCCCGAGGTGCTGCGTTCCGTATTTCACATCGCAGATGCGCATCCATTGCGTCTGCCTCTTTAGAGGGTTGAGGACATTAATCGCGACTTGGCCCATTATCAATGGCCGCTCGAACAAAAATAGGACAGGGCATGCAAGGCCATGAAGTGCAGAGCCGCCTCAATCGGATCCGAATCCGCCGCACCAGGCAGCTCCCTGAAATCGCCGTTTTATCTGCAACGCCGCAACATTCGAGCGGTGACAAGGCAACCGACGTTGCGGGGGCGATGCGGATAAGTTCACGTTGCGAAACGGAGTCGCCTGCGTTGCGGGACCGATGCGGATTCGTGCGGGTGATCCGCAACGCTCACCGCCATGATCCTAATGGGAAACCGGCAGTTGTTGCGGATGTTGCGGCAAAAATCTGGGCCGACGGGGTGAAAATCGGGAGACGTCCTTCGCGCCGGGGCCACCTGCAGCCGATGTCCTGAGATCGCTCAAACCCGGACGTTTAGCCGAAGCTTATATAATGAATGACTTAAGGTCTTGAGACGACCCGAAGTTGCCGTTCAGGAAATTTCTGGATACGGTGAAAATGTACTGTAAGCAGACGTAGTTCAAGTCATAGGTAGAATAGCAACCATATAAACATTAAGCAGACAACTTCTAAGCATTGATTCTCATCTGTAGGTTTTATCGGCGCAGCTGATTTACAAATTCTTCCTAGGACCACGTCAGTATCTTGACGTCATGAAAATTTAATGGCGGGAATGCACTCTGTGGTCTATTAGGTAATAGACAACGCTTGACATACCTTGATAGATCCTAATGCAAAGTCAATTGTATTAGCTTTATGATCGTTTCTTTCAAATCATTTATAACGAATATTAACTTTAGGGGGGCAGGCATATGGACTACAAATACTTAACCAGGGCATTTACCTTACTTACTTTATTTACATTAATTTCACCCGCATTTGCATACGTAAAATACCTGGATATAGATGATGATGGGAAAACAACGCCGACGATTGAGGTTTTTCAGACCGAGGACGAAAATGGCGACCTGAAATACACGACATTAAAAGGGGGGAATATTATTGACCCTACAATCAATATCGGCGTGGAGATTGAAGCCAAGTGCAAATCTGGTTATGAACTTAGCCGTACATTATTAATAAACAATGATGTAGGGAATGATATACAAGGTAGATATGATTACTTCGGTTTAGGTTCAACAGAACCGTCTTACACACCCGTTGTTTCAGAGCCCATCATAGAACAGGACATAGATTTCACGGATGGCAACCAAACGTTTGGAAAACGCGTCGAGTATTTACGTTTACCGCTGGATAGCTTTGAGCCATTAATCGATTTTGGAAATCAGTGGGTAAATGATCACCCTAGTTATAATATTCGATATAGTGACTGGACCGCGTTTCTCGAACAACCTGTTGGATTTGCAGTGAGATGTAAAAGACGAGTTTTCTATACAGGTATTGATAAATGGTGGGGATATTCTACTTTCTGGAAACCCATCAGGGTCGTATACCGCGGAGCATCAGCTGAATTTGATTTAAACAATCTCGCACCTGGCCAAGGCAGTTATTTTGACCCATCGCTGCCGAATGGGCAGTTGGGAGATATCGTTAATGTTGATGCAAATCTTCTGATTGTGACAAACGACCAAGCTAATGACTGTAAGCTGAATCTATCCGCTTCATTTACGACTAATGGAGAAACAGTAATTTTTTATCATCTTGTAGATGATAGAGATGTAATGTCACCTCTTTATAAGGTTGCCGTAGACCAGACTTACACGGCCTTTGTTAATCATGTTGTCGATCTAAGTGAACGGGAGCCGGAAGGCCCAGTCCCGAGTGAGGACTTGGGTTTTTCTGCAATTCCAACAGATCGGCTGCAAGGATTTTATCAGATTGAAGTGGTTTCGCCATATAAAACCAATTCAAACATTGCTGATTATAACATCGAACCTTGCAGAACCAGGCCGGACACGATTGATGCAATCGTCGGTACTTATGATGAATGTAGCCGTCAGTAATCATAAGGTTAGTTTCTGTCGCACTTGAGGGTTGTTATTGATATGACTAGCATCCTTGTTTTTCACAACACCTCTAGGTGAAATTCCGCCTAATACATCAATAGTGAAACCGGTGGTGGCTCCTCTAGGGGCCACCCACTGATGTAAACATCTAGTGGTTGCTGGATGTATGTCAGGATATGAACGACAACAATTGCGGCATTTTCACCGTTTGCCAGTCACCAGGGAATGACCGTTGTCGGGACGTACCCGGTCCTACACAAGGTTTTTATATAAGATTCAGCTAAAAGGCGTGAGTCGACCCGCAAGTAACATTCGGGTTGCACCCTCTCCAAATACAACTAGATCGTCGACAGTACCGGCTTGTGCCTCGGTCGACTCGGGATGCAGTTGCTGGAACCGCGCCACCAGATGACCCATAGCGACGAACTGGTTGCCGGCCAGGTACTGCCGTAGGACCGCCGTTACGGGATCGCCGTGAAACTGGCCGACGATTTCGGTTTTGGCAACGGTAGGTTGGTGAAAGGCCCGCCCGTTCGATGTCCCGGCCAGCGCCAGTGCCACCAACAGGTTGGCTGCGACCCTCATCGGGCCTATACCGAGCCGCATACTCATTGTCGTGTCCCTCGTTATTGTTGTTGTCTTCTGCTCCGGTGTCGTTCACGTTTCAACGACCGTGCAGTCGCAGGGTGCCGGCTGCCTTGTCGCAAACCCGCAGTCCGCTAGTTCAGCTCCGAGCCTGGCTCTGTCGCGAGCTGCCTGAATCCTGCGATATTTCCAGCCATTTCACTTCGATGCCTTTCAGGCTCGGTGAGGTAGCTTGCGCCGGTCTTGTCGCACCAGTTCTCCTTAGGAATCCCGGAAGGGATATTTCTGCCTGCCTGTCCAGCTGCTTCGATACTATCGACTGCGCTTCAGATGTTGGCTCGCTGTCTGCGAAATGCGGCACACTGATCGATACTCCCGGTATTCATGGATGGGAGACCCCTCCATGTGCAGGTGGTGTGGCACCAGCCGGCGCCACACCCGCCCTGTCTGCTAGACATCGCCTCCGATCCTGCCGGAAAAGAACTTCGGGCCTGCGCCAAAGGGCGGCTGCACAAAGCTGGGGTCCGGTGTATTGTCGGGCTGGCCGATCTGCTCTGATTCGCTCTGGGATGGGTTGCTCGGATACCTCGAATCCACCAGACGTACCCTCGGGGCACTGAACTGGGTTTCTGTGACCTCCCTGTCGGTGAGCGAGTCGAGATAACGGCGCACTGCATGCACCGGGTGCATGAAGTTGTCCGGGGCGACCTGCTTGATCACTGCGCCGTTGATGATGCCGGTATTATTGACCGGCCCTGTCAGTCCAAAATTGCTGTTGTAGTCATCCACGTCAGCAAGCGTGAAGAACATGTGACCGCTGCCCCCGCCAGTACGGCAGACTTGGTCAATGGCATCACCCTGCGCATAGCAGGAGGCAAAAACATAGCGTTTGCTGGTATCCAGCTGCATATCACCGACGGTCGTGCGGACGATACGACCACCCGAGCTGCTGAAGGGTCGATGCGCCAGATCGATATCCTGGGTCATGTTGGCCAGCCCGAGATACCAGCCACCACGCTGTTCGAACACATTGCGGTGAAAGACGGCACCGAGAATCTCGTTGAGGTTCTTTTCAAGTGCCTGCCCGGAAAACTCGGCGACATTGACCGCAGGCGCGATCGGAAACCAGGTGTAAAGATCGCGCAGGGTGATATCCGTATTCGGCAGCACTGCATTGCCAAAGCGGAAGCCGTTTGCCATGGAGATGTCGACGCCGGTCCAGCCGTTGACACCGGCCCCCGCCACGACAGGGTCGGTGACATCGCGGATGGCATCGGCGAGGAAATTGTTGAGTGTGTCCTCGAGTACGTGATGGCGCAGCAGCAGCGTATCGGTTTTGCCGACCACGGTATCCAGGCTATCGACCAGCTGTAGACCGCGCAACGTGGTGTCACCGCAATTTGCCGGGGCGGGCGGAGTGCAGAACCCGCCGGGCATGAAGGTATGGCGCATGACCTCGCCATCCTTGCCTTCCACAAAGGGCTCCTCGATCGAGGCGACCAGTTTGGCCATGGCAATGTCTTCATCATAGACAGCGCCATCGACCGCAATGTTCTGCCAGTCGAAATCGACGATATTGCCACCGCTGAGCATCAGGTCCAGACGCCCGACGTACATGTCGCGATTGGTCTCGACCACGATGGTGGCACCGCGCATTAGCCGGTCGAGATCATCCGTGCTCAATTGTTCACCGGGCTCGGTGCGTGTCACATCCGATTCATCCGCCAGCAACGCACCGTGGGTTACTTCATGAGTATGCGCCGAATACATCACGTCGATATCATTGAAGCGGCGGGCAATCTCGATGTTCTGCGAAAGGCCCAGCTCGGACTGCACCACGATGATCTTTGCACCCTCTGCCTTGACCTGGTCGAGTATGCCGGGCAGCTCCTCTACACCCTGGGTGAAACGCAGCCCGATGTTGAATACATCAGCCTGCTGCGGGACAATGGCTGCCGTGATGCCAATCACTGCAACCTTCACGCCGTCGCGTTCGACAATCCGGTAGGGATCCAGCACGCGGTTGCGATTGCCCACAGGCGCGTCGTTGTACAGGTTTATCGCCACCGCTGGGAACTGCGCCTGGATGACGCCTGTCCCCACCGGTGTAAGATTCGGCTGGGTTGCGGTCCGTTCGGCACAGACGTATCCACTGGCGTCATCCGTCAGGCCCTCTATTTCCAGCACATCGTCGCAGCCGATATAGCTAGACATCACCCGTATGTTCGGCGGTATCGTGGGGAACGGCGGCCTTGGCGCGAACCGGTTCCTGAACACAGCGGGGCCGTAGCCAAAGTCCCAGTTTCCCGGCGTGAAGACATCGATGCCAAAGGCGTTCATCGCCACCATCATAGCGTCGCCGACGGTGAACATTGATTCCGCGCTGCCGTGTGTCAGATCGCCGCAGGAGAGCAGGATGCTCTGGTCACTGTTTGCGCGGATGTCGTCCACCACTGTCTTCAACCGTGCCAGACCGCCGGCGTTACTGACATAGTAAGGTGTGCCGTCGGTGTGCTCGAGTTCAGCCGCATGCGAGACCATTGTTGCGTGCAGGTCACCCATCGCGATCAGGGTGAGCGCCCTGTCCTTGGGACCCTTGGCCTGCACCTGGGTTGCTGTGCAAGCGAGCGCGGACGACACCAGCACTAGCAGCCTGGTGCCGAACTTTAATTTCTTCGTGGAATACATGTTTGCCCCCTGATTGATATGATCATGACCTGTGGTTATCTCACGTGGCAGTCAGGTGATGTCCTTCCTGCCCTCCTTGTTGCCTATATCCATCCATTAACAGCTTCTTACTCACGTACTCTGATGATTTTCCCGATGCGCCCTTACCTGCCATATCTTCTAAGTTATTCGGTTGACTTTAAAATTCCATAGTCGAAACAAGAATCTGTCAGGCTATCAGGGCTGAACATGCTCGTAGCCCATTTGCTGGAGCCCTGCGATGGCGGTCACACCGGTAGTGGTGTAGTTCACGCCCTCGATAAGTTCACCGGTGGTTGACTCAGTGATGTCGGGCAGTTCGTCCTGCGAATGTGGATATATGTGCTACAAGGGATTGTATGGTTTTGCTGTTTCGCTCCCGGATGCTCGATATTTTGTTATCGTGGAACTGTTGCTGTTTTCATCTTTTCCACTATCGAACACCACCATACTAAAAAAGCCGAGCGCTGCGAATAGGGAAATTCCCTATATCCATCGAGCGAAATGCTCGTGAATTATTTAAGGAGATACCCATTACTAATAAGTGCCGAAGAATATGAAAATCACTACCGGACTTATCACGTGTGGCTGCCTGATTGGCTTTACCGTACTCTGCCCATCATTTATTCAATAACGGGTTTTCTGTGTTTTTACTTGTCAGACAATTGGATTGGGTACGTATCGGGGGTATTACTTGTTACGGCGGGTTTAATGGTCTGGAACCTCAGGAAGCAGTATAAAGAAGTTAAACCTGTAAGGTCTCGACGGTAAGATACTTTTCCATCGCTATCTTAAGATTCTGATCAAGGCGGCCACCGGGCCGC
>JASFOC010000075.1:0-8519 GCA_050116715.1 Gammaproteobacteria bacterium | reverse complement strand
GCCTGTGTCTGCAGGAAGGCAAGAGCACCATGCTTGCCGGTAACCTGCTGCTCATACATCGTTACCGTAACCAGCGGCTTTCGGTAGAGGTGAATGCATCACCCATTCGTGACTCCAATGCGGATATATCCGGTGTCGTGCTGGTATTCCACGATGTCACCGAATTGCGCGGGCTCGCGAAGAAAATGTCCTACCAGGCTACCCATGATTCCCTCACCGGCCTGATCAACCGTCGTGAGTTCGAGAACCGCATAAACCAGGCACTTGAACATGCCCGTAGCGAAGGTATTCGCCATACCCTTTGCTACCTGGACCTGGACAACTTCAAGGTAGTCAATGATACCAGCGGCCATATTGCCGGGGATGAACTCCTCAAGCAACTGACTATCAAGCTGCGACTCGAGTTACGCGAGGCTGACACGCTCGCGAGGCTGGGCGGAGATGAGTTCGGCATTCTGCTGGAAGGCTGTTCGATAGAGAATGCCAGGGAACCTGCTGAAGCCCTGCGAAAGATCGTCGAGGATTTCCGCTTTGTCTGGGACAACACGGCATTCAGGGTAGGTGTCAGTATAGGACTGGTCCCGATTACCGGCGAGTCGGGTACCCTCACCGACGTACTCAGCGCGGCTGATTCTGCCTGTTATGTCGCGAAGGACCAGGGCAGAAACCGCATCCACATCTACGAGCCTGATGACGAGGCCTTGATGGAGCGCCATGGCCAGATGCAATGGGTGCAACGCATCCAGCATGTGCTGGAACAGAACCGTTTCCGACTGTTTTTCCAGCCTATTGCCAAACTCCATCGCGAACCGGGCGAAAGAAACACCATGCATGGCGAAGTGCTGATACGCATGCTGGATGACGAGCAAAGAATTGTCGGTCCCGGCGCATTCATACCCTCTGCCGAACGCTACCTGATCATGCCGCAAATTGACCGCTGGGTCGTTACCAACACGTTCAAGATGCTGATGCTGGACAAGAGCAAGGTTGTCGAACGGGTCAGCACCTGTTGCATCAATCTTTCAGGCCAGTCGCTTTCCGACGAACGCTTCCTTGACTTCCTTGTAGACGAAATCAGAGACAGCGGCGTACCGCCGGAGCTACTCTGCTTTGAAATCACCGAGACGGCCGTCATTGCCAATCTGTGTAACGCATCCAGGCTTATTTCAAAGATGCGTGAAATGGGCTGTCGTTTCGCCCTGGATGACTTTGGTGTTGGCCTTAGTTCATTTGGCTACCTGAAAAATCTTGCCGTGGATTACCTGAAGCTGGACGGCTGCTTCGTCAAGAACATGGTCATGGACAACATCGATCATGCAATGGTGAAGGCAATCAACCACATCGGTCACACCATGAACATCAGGACAATTGCCGAATATGTTGAAGACCAGGAAACCCTGCAGGCTGTACGCGAGGTTGGGATCGACTATGCACAGGGTTATGCAATCGCAAGACCGGCACCCATCGAGATAGCACTGTTCAGTGACCCGGCAGGCACAGGAAGCAATGAAACAGCCGAGCCACTGCTGCTAAAAACCGCAACCGCGAACAGCTAGCTGTCCTTGTCTTCGGCCTCTATCCGGTCAAGCTCGGCATCCATTTCTGCCTCGCTCAAGGGTTGGTAATTATCATTATCGCTTGCACCACCCTTGCCCGCGCGCCTGGTGAACCAGCCTGAAAAATACACGCCCAGTTCGAACAGCAGCCAGACAGGCACCGCAAGCAACGTCTGTGAAATCACATCAGGCGGCGTCAGCAACATGCCAATGACAAACGCGCCCACGATGATATAAGGCCGTTTCTCGCGCAGTTGATCCTGCGTCACCATGCCCGTCCACACCAGCAACACGGTGACAACCGGCACCTCGAACGCTGCACCGAAAGCAAAAAACAGGGTCAAGACGAAATCCAGGTAGCGGCTGATATCGGTCATTACCGACACGCCCTCGGGTGCTGCACTGGTGAAAAAGGCAAACACCAGCGGAAACACCACGAAGTAGGCAAAAGCTGCGCCGGCATAAAACAGCAATGTGCTCGAAACCAGCAGGGGGAAAACCAGGCGGCGCTCGTGCCTGTAAAGTCCCGGCGCAATGAATGACCATAACTGATAAAGCACAAAAGGGATGGCAAGAAACAGCGCCAGAAACAGTGTCAGCTTGAACGGAATGAGAAAGGGTGACGCCACCTCGATGGCGATCATACTGCTGTCTTCCGGCAGATGCGCCATGAGCGGCCCGGACAATGCAGTAAACAGGGTATTGGAGAACGGGAACAGCACCAGAAAAACGACTGCAACCGCCAGCACCACACGCAGCAAGCGATCACGCAGTTCGACAAGGTGGGAAATGAAGGGTTGCTCCGTGTCGTCGGCCGACACGTTTTCCCTATTGTTTTTGTCTGTCATCTTCTGCCGGTTCGGGAGTCGCGGACGGTTTCTCCGTCGCATCCTGCGTAGCGGGTCCGGCAACTGTCTTACGCTCTGCTGCTGTTAACGGTTTACCGGTGACCTCGTCGATCAGTTCCTCGAGTTCCGGAACCGCGGCCTGTCGCTGCAATGTCTTCCTGAGTTCATCAGAAGCAATTTCCCTGTCAATATCAGCTTTCACCGATGAAACGAAGCCACGCAGCTTGCCCAGCCAGAGTCCTGCGGTACGCGCGACCCGGGGCAGCTTCTCCGGGCCCACAACAAGCAGGGTAACGATGAAAATAAAGACAATTTCAAAAAAACCGATGTCGAACATGGCTGCGACGGCAAGACTAGCGCAGGGGCTGTGTCGTTAAACCTTGTCCTTGTCGTGTTTAGTCACTTCGGCATCAATGACGCGCCCGTTATCCTTGCTGTCCAATTTCCCGCCAGCCGTTTCGTCTTCGCCTTCCCGCATGGACTGGCGGAATCCCTTGATGGCGCTACCCAGGTCAGGCCCCAGGTTTTTCAGGCGCTTGGCGCCAAACAGCAACAGCACGATTGCCAGGATGATCAACAACTGCCAGATACTAATACCCATAATTGAACTCCACCGCTGCCGTAGTCGCAGGGTCTAAAGTAGTTACAGTATAGACGCTATTTGTTGCGCGCCGCCTTTTCTTCCAGCCCCGACACGCCAAACCTGCGTTCCAGTTCAGCCATCACGTCCGCCGGCCCCAAGCCGCGAGCCGCAAGCATGACCAGGGTATGAAACCACAGGTCTGCAGTCTCATGGATCAGGTGTGCATCGTCGTCGTCCTTTGCCGCGATGATGGTTTCCGCCGCCTCTTCCCCGACCTTCTTGAGAATGGTGTTCATGCCCTTGTCGAACAGACCCGCGACGTAGGAATCCCTTGCGCTAGCCGTCTTGCGCGCCTCAATTACAGCCGCCAGTTTGTCCAGTGAATCACTCATCTCTGTCCCGCCATGGCCCGTGGCCATCAGCTTTTGCCATAGATGGCTTGCGGATCTTTCAGAACCGGCTCCACCGCCACCCAGTGATCGCCTTCCAGTCGCTGGTAGAAACAGCTGCGCCGCCCGGTGTGACAGGCAATTGCGCCCAGCTGTTCTACCTGCAGCAGTATCACATCATTGTCGCAGTCCAGCCGGATCTCCTTCACGATCTGCCTGTGCCCGGATTCCTCGCCCTTGTGCCAGAGTTTCTGTCGGGAGCGCGACCAGTACACAGCGCTGCCCTTTTCCGCGGTCAGGCGCAATGCCTCGCGGTTCATCCAGGCGACCATCAGGATTCTGCCATCAACCGCATCCTGTGCAACTGCCGGCACCAGGCCATCAGCAGTCCACTTTATTTCATCCACCCATGTCATTTCATGGCTCTCCGTGTGCAACACGCCAGGCGTGCTACAGACGGACCTCGATACCCCGCCCCGCCATATACTGCTTGGCATCGTGCACGCTGTATTCACCGAAATGAAAAATGCTCGCTGCCAGAACGGCATCAGCCTTGCCCTGCAGGATGCCCTCTGCAAGATGTGCAAGGGTGCCGACGCCGCCGGATGCGATCACGGGTACGGCCACAGCCTCGCTGACGGTGCGAGTCAGCGCAAGATCAAAGCCGTCTCGCGTACCGTCACGATCCATGCTGGTCAGGAGTATCTCTCCGGCGCCCAGCGAGACCATGCGCTGCGCCCATTCGACGGCATCTATGCCCGTCGGCTTGCGGCCACCATGGGTAAATATTTCCCAGCGCAAGGGCTCTCCGGCGGCGCTGACCTGTTTGGCATCAATGGCGACCACGATACACTGGGAACCAAAGCGTTCTGCCGCCTCACGCACGAACTCCGGATTGAAGACCGCCGCGGTATTGATACCGACCTTGTCGGCACCGGCATTGAGCATACGGCGAATGTCACCGACTTCACGAATACCGCCACCAACCGTCAGCGGTATGAACACCTCGCCCGCCACCTGCTCAACAACGTGCACCATCGTGTCGCGCTGGTCCGAGCTTGCCGTAATGTCGAGGAAGGTTATCTCGTCGGCACCTTCCTCGTCGTAACGACGCGCAACCTCGACCGGATCGCCGGCATCACGGATATCGACAAACTGGACGCCCTTGACGACACGCCCGGCATCCACGTCAAGACAGGGAATTATGCGCTTGGCGAGGCCCATGCCCTGCTCATGCTCCCCGCTTCGCCGTCAGTTCATCTGCCAGTTTTTGCGCCTCGGCCAGATCCAGTGTGCCTTCGTAGATCGCACGGCCGGTAATTGCGCCCATGATTCCCTCCTCGGCAACAGCACACAGGGCACGTATATCATCCATGCTTGTTATACCGCCAGAAGCAATCACGGGAATGGTGATAGCCTGCGCAAGTTCCACCGTGGAATCGACGTTTACACCGGTCATCATTCCGTCACGGCCAATATCGGTGAATACTATCGCTTCCACACCATCCTGTTCAAAGCGTTGCGCCATATCGTAAACCGAGTGATGGGACAGCTTCGACCAGCCATCGATAGCTACCTTGCCATCCCTGGCATCCAGGCCGACGATGATATGGCCGGGAAACTCCAGGCACAGGTCGTTGACGAAATGCGGCGCACTCACTGCCTTGGTGCCGATAATGACGTACTGAACGCCTGCGTCGAGATAGGCCTGCACTGTCTCCTCGTCACGGATTCCACCGCCAACCTGTATCGGTAAATCCGGAAAGGCTTCGGCAACAGCCTTGACCACCCCGGCATTGACGGGCTTGCCGGCAAATGCGCCGTTAAGATCCACCATGTGCAGACGCCGCGCACCGGCATCTACCCAGCGTCGGGCAACCTCGACAGGGTCTTCACCGAAAACCGTTTCGTCTTCCATGCGCCCCTGTCGCAGGCGCACACAGCGGCCATCCTTGAGGTCAATTGCAGGTATCAACAACATGATTCAGGACTCTCCGTTCCAGTCAACAAAGTTTGACAGCAGTTGCAGCCCGGCATGCTGGCTCTTTTCAGGATGAAATTGTGCTGCGAAAATATTGTCCCTGGAAATTACAGACGCGAACTCCATACCGTAAGGTGTCGTCGCAGCCACATCTGCGTTATCAGCGGGTACCGCATAGTAGCTGTGTACAAAATAAAACCGGCTGTCGTTGGGGATGTCCCGCCACAACCGATGGGCATGACACTGGTGTACCTGATTCCAGCCCATATGTGGAATCTTCAGCGTCTCGCTGCTGCCGGCGGTCTGCAAATTCTCCGGAAAACGCACGACCCTGCCGGGCATAATACCGAGGCAGGCCACGCCCTGATTCTCCTCGCTTTCATCCAGCAGCGCCTGCATACCCAAGCACACGCCCAGCAGTGGCTTGCTTGCCGATACCTCGCGGACAACTTCGCCCAGGCCGGTTTTCCCGAGCTCCTTCATACAGTCGCGGATCGCACCGACACCGGGAAAAACCACGCGATCCGCCGCGCGGATTGCCTCGTGGCTGCTGGTAACGGTCACGCGACTGTTTCCGGCGACGTGTTCCATTGCCTTGGCAATAGAGTGCAGGTTACCCATCCCGTAATCAATGATTGCTATAGATGTCATAGTAGCTAAACGTGCAGCAGCTAGCTGCCGGGCTCAAGGATACGCTCAGAGGCTCCCTTTGGTTGAGGGCATCCTGTCTCCCAGGCCAGCATCGTATTCAAGCGCCATGCGCATGGCACGGCCAAACGCCTTGAAGAGGGTTTCCGCAATATGATGGGCGTTGTCTCCACGCAGGCAGTCAACATGCAGTGTCACCTGGGCGTGGTTGACGAAGCCCTGGAAAAACTCATGCAGCAGGTCGACATCAAAATCACCGATGCGGGCCCGCGGATAGTCTGCATGATATTCAAGGCCGGGACGTCCCGAGAAATCGATGACCACGCGCGACAGTGCCTCGTCGAGCGGTACGTAGGCATGTCCATAGCGACGGATACCGCGCTTGTCACCAACCGCCCTGTTGACGGCCTGGCCCAGCGTGATGCCGATATCCTCTACAGTATGATGTGCGTCGATATGCAGATCGCCTTGCGCCCTGACCTCGATATCCAGCATGCCGTGACGGGCAACCTGGTCCAGCATGTGGTCGAGAAAGGGCACGCCCGTCTCAAAAGTACTGCTGCCGCTTCCGTCGAGGTTGACGGAAACGCGGATTTGGGTCTCCAGCGTATCCCGGCTGACTTCTGCCTGGCGTTGTGACATAAGACGGTTTCCGTTTTCAAACAATTATCTGCGACAAATATATACTAACAGTTTAGCGCTGAGGAATAACCTCCAGCCAGAAAGTCACCGGGCCGTCATTCACCAGCGAAACCTGCATATCCGCCCCGAACCGACCGCAGGCAACCGGCTGGTGCATTTCCCGGGTACGTTTCGCGAAATAATCGAACAGGCGTTTCCCGGTCTCGGGATCAGCCGCCGGGGTAAAGCTGGGCCGCATGCCGCTGCGGGTATCCGCGGCCAGCGTAAACTGCGGCACCAGCAACAGACCACCGGCAGCCTGTGTCACGTTCAGGTTCATTTTGCCGGCTGCATCCGGGAATACCCGGTATCCGAGCAGCCGCTGCAGCAGGCGCTCTGCCTGCTCTTCAGCGTCTTCCCGGTGTACGCCCACCAGGACCAGCAGCCCCGGGCCGATGCCGGCAATGCGTGCACCATCAGTGTCGACATGCGCCTTCAGCACACGCTGCAGCAGGGCAATCATCGCAAACGCTGCGCGAACTGACCGGTGGCCCGCAACAGTGCATCCACGATTCCCGGCTCGGTCGCGGAGTGGCCCGCATCCGGGATGATTTCCAGTCTTGATTGCGGCCACGCCCTATTCAGCAGCCAGGCCTGTTCCAGTGGGCAAACCACGTCATAGCGACCATGAACGATGACACCGGGAATCCACTGCAGGCGATCAGCCCGCTGCAGAATCTGGTTGTCATCGAGAAAGCTGTTGTTCATGAAGTAGTGGCATTCAATCCGTGCCAGACTCAGTGCCGTCAGCGGGTTGGCGAAGTGATCAATGACCGCTGCCCTGGGCAACAAAGTCGAGGCACGCCCTTCCCACACGGACCATGCCTTCGCCGCAGCCATCCTGGCAACCTCGTCATCACCGGTGAGCCGGCGATAATAAGCAGCCACCATATTGTCCCGTTCGGGTTCCGGAATGACATCCACATATTCCTGCCAGTAATCCGGCAGGATACTGCATGCACCATCCTGGTAAAACCAGTGAATATCTCGATCACGGCACAGGAAAATGCCACGCAGAATCAGCCCATGCACCCGCTCCGGGTGGGCTTCGGCATACACCAGTGCCAGCGTTGATCCCCAGGACCCGCCGAAAACCAGCCACTTTTCGATACCGAGCCTGTCTCGAATCGTCTCTATGTCGGCAACCAGGGCTGCAGTGGTATTGTCCTGCAGACTCGCATGCGGCCGCGAACGCCCGCAGCCGCGCTGATCGAAAAGCACGATACGGTACACGTCGGGGTCGAAAAACTGCCGGTGATATGGCTCACAGCCCGCACCCGGACCACCATGCAGGAAAACGACGGGGATACCGTCGTGCCGGCCGCTTTCCTCGACATGCAGCCTATGGCCGCCGGACACCGGCAGTGTGTGCGTTACGTATGGCTTGATTGGTGGAAACAATTGGAGCATGAGTTACACGCCGGGAAAGGATTGCCTGAAACAAGAAGGGCGTGCAGTTGCACGCCCTTCAGATGATGTCCACCCCCTGTCAGGAGCTAAGGCACTTCTGCCTGTTTATTCAGATAAACAGGCAGACGTCGGATTTCTGCGCAACCGGCAGGAACGAGGTTGCACCAACGTAATCAGTGACCTCCGGAATGAAATCGCTGGAGTCAAACCCGAACACATCCACCGTCATCTGGCAGGCAACCATCTTGACCTCTGCCTCGATACACAGGCTGCGCAGTTCCTCGACGGAGGCTACTCCCTTGTTCTTGAAGGTTTTCTTCATCAATCCGGTTGCCACATTTTCGAAACCGGGTATACCGGCCATGATCAGGTTCGGCATCGGCCAGGAAAAATTCTGGAACCATTTTGGTCCAAACGGCATTT
>JASFOC010000074.1:0-8536 GCA_050116715.1 Gammaproteobacteria bacterium | reverse complement strand
TCAACTTGCGCAGGAATTCTACTGCGTGCACGTTTTCATTGCCGCCGTATTCATTGGGTATCCACTCGCCGGGTTTTCTGCCGTAGTCCAGGTACAGCATGGATGTCACGGCGTCCACCCGCAGTCCATCCGCATGATATTTGTCCAGCCAGAGCATGGCGCTGCTGATCAATATCGAGCGCACCTCGAAACGTCCGTAGTTGTAAATATAGCTGTTCCACTCCGGATGATAGCCACGCCTGGGATCGGCATGCTCGAACAGATAGGTGCCATCGAAGTAGACCAGACCATGTTCATCATCGGGAAAATGCGAGGGCACCCAGTCCAGGATGACGCCGGTGTTGTGTTGATGCAGTTGATCCACCAGGTACATAAAGTCCTGGGGACCGCCATAGCGGGCACTGGGTGCAAACAAACCCGTGGTCTGGTAACCCCAGGAGCCGTAAAAGGGATGCTCCATGACCGGCATACACTCCACATGCGTAAAACCCATGTGATGCATGTAGCCGCTCAGCTGGTCACCCAGTTCGCGGTACGTCAGATGACGGTTGTTTTCACCGGGTACTCGCCGCCAGGAGCCGGGATGAAACTCGTAAATACTCCAGGGGGCATCGAGGCCGTTGTGCCGGGCACGGTTTTGCATCCATTCGCTATCACCCCAGGTGTAATCCAGGTCCCAAACCACCGAGGCGGTATCGGGCGGCCGCGTCCAGCGAAAGGCGAAGGGATCGCCTTTGGCGACCTGATAGTCGTGCTGATGCGAGGTGATAAAATATTTATAAATCGCACCATTGCCGAGACCACCGACAAACCCTTCCCAGATGCCGGAACCATCATCGCGGGCGCGCAACGGACAGCCGTGAGGGTCCCAGTCGTTGAAATCACCCATCACCGCGACCGATCTGGCATTCGGCGCCCACACCGCAAACAACACCCCTGTTTCGCCCTGACGATTGCAAAGATGCGAACCGAGCTTGTTATACAGACGGTAATGATTGCCCTGCTTGAACAGGTAAACGTCATGAGCTGTTAGCAGACTAACGTCGTAGCGTACCGGTGAATCAATCATGGCTTTTTCAGACACTGCGGTCCCTCATGAATGGGCTGCCATTCGAATTCATGGTGCAAGAAGGCTAATCCGCTGATGCAGTTCAAGGGCCTCGCTCTGATTACCCCGGTTTGCTTGCAGTATTGCCATAAAAGATATTGAAACAGCCTCAGCATTGCATTGATGATTTTAAAAGAGACAGCGGTTCAGAATAAGCAATGGTACGGTATGTGTTGATATTTCCCTATCCGTATCGTGCCCCTGAATGTCGTCTTTCAGTACATGCTCTTGAAAATCCCGAAGACCTGGTGAGACAAAATTCCAGTCAAACGGCATTCTTTCCAAAAGTGTGATTCTAACCTGGCGCTTCAGGCAACCCTGACGATATAATTTTCGAGATATCTCTCCAATTGTCTTCCGCAATACCCCGCAAATCCGCCAAAGGCGGTGGTTTACCTAGATTCAATCTACTGCAGTTAAACAACAGCCTTTTCCACCAAGGGAACAAGCGTTCAATGACCACACTGTTCCACGGTTCGAATCGATTACTGGCAGGTAAGCATTTGAATTTTTTACAGGCAAAATTGAGCCAACGAGGAAGATTTGCAGTTAATTCCGGCAAACACTCCCGCAATCAGTTTTTGCGGGATGGCACATAAAAAGATAAGTTTGTCCTTCCTGACACATAGGTTGATTATATGGTGGGCGTGAAGGATTCGAACCTTCTACCATCGGATTAAAAGTTCGAGATTTACGACTTATCTGATTGTTATTTATAGCATTAAATCGGGGCGTCCGTTGCCTAAAATGCAGTACCGTGCATAACGGTGCTGCACTCAGTCCCGCAAAACTCCCGCACGCAATCTGCTCAGAAACTGCTTCATGCTCACCTTTTCGGCGACATGATTATCAATTCGCCACAGACACGATAAATATTATTATTTCGAGTTGCTGGCCTGCCTGAATCCTCGCGTTGCAAGGCAGCAAGGGCGGACCCAGTACCGGTGTTTTCTGCTACAGGAAACCGACGACGTCCTTGTAATCCCCGGACATCACACCGGGTTCGGGATGATCGAGGCGGCTACGTGTGTACCGGCTACCACAAGGTTAAGGGCGATGGCGCGACCTAGTCCTGAATTCGCACCGGTGAGAAGTGCTCGTCGACCTGCCAATTCGATTGTAATCATAGTATGGCTTCGGCAATGACAACCACCTGATAATCTTCGCCCTGCCAGGCATTACGACCCGTCCAGTAGAAGGTGAAATCGATAAGCTCGTCGAAGGCAAGTTTTTCCGTCGGCAAGTGTGCAACGTGACCCAGCCCCCAGTCTTCAGTAGTAACATCCGCCGGGTTTTTCCAGCCATTGATTCCCCAGTGTACTAACGCCGCTTCAGGCAGCAGCAGACGCAGTTCCTTCCCTACGTGCAGTTCCCGCACGCGCTGGCGCGGTTGCCACAGCGCGTAATCCAGTTGCGGTCGACAACCACCATAACGCGCCCAGGTGCGTGCTGGCCTGTCGATCGGTGCACCGACCGCAAGGCTTGACGCCAGCTTGATGAATTCGGCATGCGCCCACACCAGTGGCATGGCCGAGCCACTCGGCTGGCCGGGATAGAGCCCGCGTTCGGGGATGGCCTCGCCGTCCCACACCTGTTCCGGCAACATTCCGCCTTTGCCGCTCATGCGTGTCATGGCTTGCAGATAAGGCCGTGCATCCTCGCCGCCCAGCAGTGCAATATGCCCGCGCTCGCCAGTCAATAGCGGCCAGCCGCGCCCGCGTCCCCATCCGTCGAAAGGGACTCCGTCAGGATGCTCGCCGTAGCCGTCACCATTGTATCGATGCCACACCGGGCCATTTGGAGTATCGGTTTTGAGCAAGGCATCAATAGCAGCGATGCTTGCCTTCATGGCCGGATCATCAACCCGGCGCAGGCCATATCGGGAAAGTTGCAGGCAGTCAATGGAAAGTTGTTCGTCTGCAGCCAGGTCCGGATCATGCGCACGGTTTTTGACCAGCAGGTGTTCAAGTTTTGCCCCGCCGTGTATCAGCACGTCTTCCGGTGCGGTACGCATGTAATAACCAGGCACGTCGAGTTGCCGGGCCAGCGTGGTGTTCGCCGCCCAGGTCCAGTCCTCCAGACGTGCGTTCCAGGCATCGGCCAGCATCAGTGCGCAGTCGGCCTCTCTCCCCGAAAGGAACCGGCTGCCCTCGACCAATGCGGCGATGGCCACGGCGACGGTGAAGGTGTTAACGCCGGGGTCTTCTTCCCAGCGATCCTGCGAAGTGACCGGACCTTCGCGCGCGATGAAGCCGAGCGCACGGCGCACCATGTCACCGACCTGCACCTCACCCAGCGCATTGCGCTCCGCCAATGCGCTGGCAAGCAGCACCGGGAAAGCCGTTTCATCCAACTGGATGTCCTGCCAGAAAGGTTTGCCGCCCAGCCACTGGTTTTGCAACCAGTGGCCGTTGGCCTGCTGTGTAGCGATAAGATATATCAGAATACGTTGTACATCCGCGACACAACCGAGTGCCACCAGCGCACCGGCCGTCTCTACCAGATCGCGCGCCCACACGAGATGGTAGCCGCCGCGACTGGTGCTGGTCTCGCCCCACGGGACCGACAGGCTGGCGACAAACGCACCGGGGAAGGTGTGGTCTTCATGGCTTTTAATGACTGTCGCAGAACGCTGTAGCAACGCCAGTGATTCGTCGGACAGTGATATCGCCGTTGCAGGTGGCCAGTGCAGGGTATCCAGCCACTGCTGCCAGCCCTGGCAATACGCCGCCCAACGCGACTCGAAACCTGCTGCCAGCGATTCTAGCACCAGTGTCGCGGCTGCTTCGCGACTGCTGGAAAACCCTAACGCCAATGTACCAGCGCGTGGCAGTTGCGCAGTCATCGCCACTTCGCCAGGACCGGCGTCGGCATAGTGCCAGGACATGCAACCGTTGCGGTAAAAATCCTGCCAGCCGTCGCTTGCACCCACCAGCCCGACCGAGCGTTGCAATAGTGCCGTGCGGCCAGCATGATCAACCGCAGTGATCGCCAGTCCAAATGGCCCCTGCTCTGCCCACACCAGCGGACGGCCAGCCCATTCGCCCGTCCAGGCCTGATTGCAGCTTGCGTCCTCACCAATACGCGGCGCGGTCAGCACATAAAGTTGCAGTGTCGCGGCGCCCACCAGTACAAAATCCAGTAGCAACACATCGCGCTCGGGGTCGATGCATATCATAAGTGTGACCGTGAAGCGGTCATGATGATGTGTGATGGTGATCGCCGGAATGGCCTCGTTCTGCCAGGTCACCTCATAATCGCCCAACCGCCGCAACTCGACCCAGAAGCCCGCGCCATCGGCGACGATGAAACCCATATCCTTGATCTGCGGAATGTCCGGGCGCGGGTAATACACTTCCGTAACGATACCCTGCGCCACGGTAAACCACAGCCGCGACGTACCCAGTGCTGTCCCTACCGCGTCCTTGGTTGCCGGCGCCCAGGTCGGGAAAGTGCTGGCCGGTGCGGGAGCTGTGCCCTGTGGTCTTTCCATTTCACTCATAGAGATTCTCGTTCATAGCTTTTCTTTCCAGCCATCTATATCATTTCTCCAGTATTTCATCAGCAGAAACCCGCCTGCCAAACCTCCCAGATGGGCAAAATGCGCGATGCCGGCCTGCGTGCCCGTCACGCCCAGCACCAACTCCAGCGCGCCGTACAGCACCACAAACTGCCTGGCGGGCAGCGGGATCGGCAGTAGCAACAGCAATATTTGTCGCTCCGGGTAATACCTCGCAAATGCCAGCAACAGCCCGAACACCGCACCCGATGCCCCCAGAGTCGGGTATTGCGCGCCGGTGATGCTACTTACCAGTAGCTGCGACAGCGCGGCAGCAACGGCGCATACCAGATAGTAAATCAGATAACGCCGACCGCCCCAAACCCGCTCCATGTCCGCGCCAAACATATACACCGCGAACATATTGAACAGCAGATGCGCCGGGCTGCCATGCAGAAAAGCATAGGTGAGTAGTTGCCACGGCAGAAACTGCGATCCGATCGGCCATAGCGCGAAGACCGAGATCAGATTATTGTTGCCGAGAGCGCCCTCAAGCAGAAACATCAACACGTTGGCAATGATGATGCTTTGGGTGACGGGCGGGAGTCCAAACATGTCGCGACTCAGCGATGGATGCCCCGAGTGTTATGTCCTGAATGTTTCATCATAATCCGGTCATCCAATCTCAGCCTGGATTAAGGAAGCGCCACAGCCATGCTTGCCAGTATCATGGGGTACATCGCTTCCGGTTTGTTCGCGATATTCTCCAGACATATTGAAAATATTCATTGAACTACGCAGTTCGCAGGTTGCGATTGCC
Organism: Gammaproteobacteria bacterium; assembly: GCA_050116715.1. GTDB lineage: Bacteria > Pseudomonadota > Gammaproteobacteria > UBA9214 > UBA9214 > UBA9214. The sequence continues at coordinate 3,109 of JASFOC010000074.1, read as the reverse complement.
GGGTAGTTTCCGGAAAAGCAACCTGCAAACCGGGGTGTCGCCTGTTCAAAAGTGTTTCTTTATTTTCTCCCAAAAAGATGCCTTCGGGGTTTCCTGGCATTCATCAACAAGCATCGGAACTAAATTGTCCGTGGCGGCTATATCGATGACTGCATCCTCCGCCTTGCCTTTTTTATTGAAACCTTCAGCCCAGTAAACCACTTTGGGTTTAACAACGTCGTCGAGCATGACATATTGTTCGCACGTCATCTTGGCAGGCTTGTGCGTCGGCGTCGCGGCCAGAACCGTAGATGTCATGCCTGCAGACAGCAATACACCACTCAGAACAGCAATCGTTATGGTCGATTTCATTTTCATCTCCTATCAGGGTTGATAAAACTGTGCAGTACCCGCACATCATGGGTATTGCAACAGCGAGGCAAGCATTTGCCATGCCAGATTCTCAGGTGGCTATTTACAGGGACACTTTTCTGAGCCTTGCTCATCTGTCTGGCAAACAGATGGCCAATAAACACAACCGGACGTGGACTTTTACCCGGACCTGCATCTATACAACTGACAGAGATTTGCGATATTGTCCTGTGATCAACGCAATGAGATCCGGTAACAACGCCCTGTTCAGGGGATGATCCGGGACGTCGAAACAAGACCCGGAACGCTTCCCGGCCGGCTGCTGTCGCGATGCGGCAGGTGAAAAAGGCGCCGCCCGCCGCCCCCGACAACCACAACGACCAGGCTATCGCGGAAAGACCAATCAGTTCGCGGTGCTATCGACTTCCTCGACCACCGTAGTCACGCTGTCCAGCGCCCGCTTGACCGCTGCTTTGGCGGCAGCCACATCCGGCTTTGCCAGGTTGAGCGCATACAAGGCACCGTGCACCTGCTCGTCGACGTAATCGACCGGCAGATACACGGTATGCTGGAAGATATACTCGGCCGCCTCTTTCAGCACCTGCGCGGCGTCTTTCCTGTTTCCCGCGGCGGCATTTTTTTCCGCCTTCTGTACCATGCCGCGTGTCCGGTTAGCGACTTGCGGCGCATACAGCTGCAATTCATCGAGACTCGCATAAATCGGCAGCAGATGGGCGGATAATGCCGTGACATCTTCCTCGACTACTTTATTGCTGGTATCCAGCATGTCTTCCACGACAGTCAGATACGGCATCGTCCTCTCAATCGCATCCGCGAACTCCCGGCTAGCGATCAGTGCACTGCGCGCTTGCACGACATTTCCGATGCCAAGCATGGCTTGCGCCGTACTCAAATGCGCTATAAGCGCACGCCCGGAATCCACGGCGATTTTCGCCATACCCGGATCACCCCAATCAGAGTACTCACTGATACTGATCGTTTCGCTGGCCCCTCTGGACGCGGCTGAAGCTGTGCTAACAACAACTCCCGTAGCCATAACGGCAGCCAGGACGGCCACCACTGGTTTCACTGCATATCGATTAGTGCGCTTCATCGTCTTTCTCTCTGTCAGTTAATAGGCGATAAGACAGAGGCATCAATCATGCCAGTTCGCAAGCTGCTGTTACCCAAACAAATAGTGCTGGCACTGCCACACGGGCTGCGGGAATAATCCAAGACCACCCCCTCGGTATGGCGATTATTCACCAGCACGAAACAGCCGCAGGGTTTCGCACATCTCGCACAGCCTGCTCTTCCGTTACCCGAGTTCACGACATAGCCGGTTCGGGCTTATACCAGCCACAGCATTTGTTCGCGGATACCCGGTCTAGGACATCTACAAGGCCAACGAGGTGGGTGCGTCGGCCGGTACTTTGACTGTCTGTCCGTCGCGTGCATGCTCTATTTACCCTGACGCGGCTGGCGGTTTACGCCTCTGCTTGCAGCCTTCCCGGCTATCGTGCTGGTCTGGCGTCGCAGTTCGGGTTCGCTGGCAGTTGGTCCGAGCGCCGATCTCTCGCACGCGATTGCCGTGCTGATCGTCGTGCCCGCCAGCTAACTGCTGTGATGGCCATTCAAGTCGGTATCATATGGCGGTGAAGATTAACCATAATCCATACGGTGCCTCCCGCCAGAATGACAAGAATCAGCGTAGTGAACAGGATGACAGGAAGATTCCAGCGTTCCCCGGCGGATTCCTTCAAATGCAGGAAGTAGTAAAGATGCACCAGAACCTGCGCAATCGCCGCGAGAAAAATGACCGACACGATGAGCCAACGCGGTAAGGCATCACCGGTGACAACCAGCCCGAAAGGAATCACCGTCAGCACAAGCGCCAGAGCGAATCCGGTCAGGTACGACCCGAGCGTCGCCTCACGCCCGCCCGCATCTTCGGTCCTGGCAGGTTCCATCTACAGCACCCCCATCAGATAGACAATGGAAAAAATACCGATCCACATGATGTCGAGAAAATGCCAGAACATGCCCAGACGCAGCAGTCGCGAACGCACCGGCGCTGTCAGTCCTTTCACGGTAACCTGGGCCATCATCACCAGGATCCAGATCAGGCCGAGGCTGACATGCGTACCGTGCGTGCCCACCAGGGTAAAAAAGGCCGACAGAAATCCGCTGCGATCGGGGCCCGCCTCCTGTGCGATCATGGCGCTAAATTCGGCCAGCTCCATCAGGACAAAGCCGAGTCCGAGCAGAAACGCCACGCCGAGCCAGAGCAGAGCCTGCACGCGTCGCGCCCGCGCCACCGCCAGTGAGACAAAGCCGTATGCGATACTGCTGCACAGCAGCAGCAGGGTTTCGGCAAACGTGTGGCCAAGGTCGAACAGCTCCCGTCCAGTCGGTCCGCCTGCATAGTTACGGTGCATGACCGCGTAGGTTGCGAACAACAGCGCGAAAATCACCGCGTCGCTCATGAGATAAATCCAGAAGCCAAAGGCTCTGTCGGCATCGACCTCCTGGGATTCGGCGGCGGTGATATCTGTCATGCCGGATGTCAATTCCATCGTACTCATGGCTTACACCTGAAAGAGCCGCTGGTTATCAAGCGTGTTTCCGTTTCCGGGCGCAGCCTCAGGGGCGCTTTCCAGGGATGCAAAACGCGCGTCTTCCAGCCGCTCCACCTCGGCGGCGGGCAGCGTGTAGTCCTGGTCGTCACCCCAGGTACGAACGATGACGACAGCCAGCA
>JASFOC010000073.1:0-8578 GCA_050116715.1 Gammaproteobacteria bacterium | reverse complement strand
AAACACCTTTTGTGCCGGAGCAGGTGCAACAGAAAATGCGCGAACGCACAGACTGGGGGAAACTGCTTGACATCAGTGACGAGAATGTCCCGGTAGTGGATCCTGAATCAGACCGCTGGCCGGCGCCGGACTGGTAATGACAGGGCCAGACACAGAGGCATAACGATACGATGAATCCCGCAAACGTACCCGCCGAGATCGCTATCGGGGGCATCTACTTTCCACCCGTGATGTTTGCCATCCTGCTCGGCATACTGCTTGCGGGTATGCTTGCAAGGTTGTTGAACCGGCTGAATCTGACCCGTTTCATCTGGCACCCGCCCCTGTTCTTCGTCGCACTGGCAGTGGTGTGCACACGCCTGGTGGGACTGTTCATCATCCCGATATAGGTATCTGAACATGCAGCAAGGCATCACCCGTTACATAGGCTATCTGGTCACCCTGGGCGCGGTTGCCGTTGCCGGGTATACACTGAGCGTGATGTTCGAGGAATATCTCTTTCACCCCTGGACCCGTGATGCCCATGTCCGTGCGCAGGTGGTCAGGATCACCCCCCGGATCAGCGGCCCGATCGTTGAACTACCCGTCTTCGACAACCAGATGGTCCGGGAGGGTGACCTGCTATTCAGGATCGATCCCCGCACCTATGCACTCGCTGTCGAGCAGGCCAGGGCCAAGCTGGAGCAGGCCAGGGCCTCCGCCATGGTGTCACTGGACCAGGCCACGCGTGCCCGCGACCTGCACACCCGGGACAAGGGCGCGATCTCTGAACAGGCCCTGGTCAGAAAGGAGAATAACCTGCTGGTATCCAATGCCGATGTCGAGGTCGCCAAGGCAAACTTGCATGCCGCCCAGCTTGACCTGGAATTCACCGAGGTGCGCGCCCCGGTGGATGGCTACGTCACCAACCTGAAACTGCGCTATGGAACACAGACTGTTGCAAACCAGCCTGCACTGGCTCTGATCGACAGTAACAGCTTCTGGGTTTATGGCTACTTCAAGGAAACCCAGATTCGCAATGTAAATTCCGGTAACAAGGCCACGATCAAACTGATGACTTACCCGGACCAGCCGCTTGACGGCGTTGTGGAAAGCATTGGCTGGGGCATATCCCAGCAGGATGGCCAGTCGGATGCGGACCTGTTACCGACCATCAACCCCACCTTCGACTGGATCCGGCTGGCCCAGCGCATCCCGGTACGAATCCGACTGACCCGGGTACCTGACGGCGTGCAACTACGCGTCGGCACCACGGCCTCGGTTTTCATCACCACGGAATAGGTATCACCGCGCGTGGCCGAACAGGCAGTGGCAGTACCCCTGCAGGCCCAGTTACAGGAAGCCTTCAAGCTGGCCCTCAGCATGATGCTGTTCTACTGGCTGGCGTTGTGGATGAACTGGGACCTGCCGAAATACGGTGCCCTGGCGATCATCGTCGTCAGCCTCTCCACCACCGGTGCCAGCCTGAACAAGGGCGTGATGCGCGTTGCCGGCACCGGCCTCGGCGCGCTTGCCGGCTTCGTGCTGCTGTCCTGGTTTGCCCAATCCAGCACGGGGATACTGCTTGGTGTCAGCCTCTACCTGGTGGCAATCGGGTACTTCATGCAGACCAGTCGCCAGGGAGACATCTGGTTCAATGCCGGATTTGTCGCGGTCAGTGTCTGGTCATCCAGCTACATGAAGGTGGACACGGCATTCCACATCGCCACCAACCGCTTCCTGGAAACCGCGGCAGGCGTGATCATCTTCACCCTGGTGAGCGTGCTGTTTTGGCCCAGGACCTCCAGGCAGACCCTGCTGCAACAGGGACAGGACTTGTGGGACGGTATGCACAGGCTCTTCAGAATGTACCGCCATCTGTTGCAGGAGCCGAACACGGCGCCGGAAGATGACGCGTCGAAGCTGCAAATGCAACTGGCGGGCACATACCAGAATCTGCTGGTGACACTGGATGCTGCCTATGCCGATACCGCCGCGGTAAGCCGCAATAAAAGAAGCTGGGAATTGCTGCGGGTCGACCTGCGCGCCTTTGGCAATACCCAGGAACTGTGGCGGGAAAGTATTGCCGACTGCCGGGCACTGGATCTCGACAGGCTGCTCCCGGGACTCGCCAGCGCACTCACCCTGCTGGAAGCACGGCTTGCACGCGGAACAGTCTTATGGAGGGCTCAGCAGGAGCCCGGCCGTGAACAGGACAGCAGCGATGCTGACCTGCTGAATGAGATGCCGCTGGAGATTGACAACAGCGCCGTTACCGGCCTCTCGCACCTGCAGCATGCAGCTTTGCTGAACTTTGTCAGCCAGCTGAGGGCGCTCGACAGCACCAGCCGGGAGCTGCTGCAGACCCTGCGTGTGCTCGCGGGGCTTGACCCTGCCAGCGTTCTCCACAGCTACACACACAAAACACAGCCGTTCCAGCCCAGCCGCTGGAACCCGGAGCGTCTCCTTAAGGCACTGTTTCCGGCAGTATGCTGGGTCGCCGCCTGGAGCTTCTGGGTACACGTTCAGCCACCCGGCGGTCCGTCCATACCCATGATGGCCGCCACCTTTGGGCTGGTTATGGTGATGGCGCCGATCAACTTGCCGGGCCTGCTGCTGGTGCTACTGCTGAGCATGTTCATTTTCGTCGCCCCGGTTTACCTGCTGGTCATGCCGCTGCTGGATTCCGGCTTCGCCATCCTCACGCTGATCTTTCTGTACACGTATTGCTTCGGCTTTCTTGGCTTCCGCTCGCCCGTCCTGAAGATCGGCCCGTTGATGATGTTCGTACAGGTGGCCAACGTCAGCAACGACCAGTTTTATTCATTCCTCCTGCTGGTTACCGGCGGCCTTGTCATGCTGCTGGGTGTCAGCATCGTGGTACTGGTGCATCGCCTGTTGAGCCCCATGCATGCGGAAAAAGTCCTGCTGCGTACCCTGCGGCGGTTTTTCCAGGGCTGTGCAAGGCTTGCCATTGCCTATTCGATGCCGGCACTACGACAGCCAGGCACAGCACGCAAACGCAGAAAACGCCTGTTTGAAAACAGGATCCTGCCGTTGCCTGCACAACTGCAAGGCATCATGAAGAGACTTGATTACCAGCACTATCCCGCCAACAGCGAGGAAAAGGTCCGGGAGCTTGCGCAAAACCTGTATTCCCTGCGCAACCGGCTGCTCACAGTGGAAGCCAACTACCACGCGGCAGCAAGTGAATCACCCCATTTGCTGCAATCCATACTGCCGCTGCAGGGTGACTGGCGCCAGCGTATGCACAACGTGTTCAACAAATGGGCACGGCTGGAGCCGGCAGACGAGCTGATAGAAGAATGGCGCAGACAGCCGGCACTGTCACAGGATATGCAGCAGCACATTGAGGCATTACAGCTTGACCAGGAAACCGCTGGCATGGAACGCGCAGTACAGAACCTCTTTGCCCTGCTGGGCAGCCTGAACGGCCTGCTGGAGACCATGGAAAAACTGCAGGACAGCATGAACAGCATCAACTGGTCACAATGGGCGGCTGAGCGCTTCTGAAACCGGCCAGTGCTGACAGCGACCGGCCGGCGCCGCGACTACCCGGCGTAGTGGCTGGATTCCGGGCATGCGCACGCACGGGCCGGTAAACATAAAGACCCGCCGTAAGGGCGGGTCTGTTCACTTTATCGATGATTACAGCTTATCAGCGAAACGTATAGGCAACACCGGCGAACGCCATCACCTCTCCGTCCTCACCGACGATCGGGCTGTCCTGAATCTCGTCACCGAAATAGGTATAGCGCAGTCCGCCTGCAAACAGCCAGGGTGACGTCTTCTCCTGATAGATCGCAACCGCGCCCATCCGGTAGTTGAAGTCAGAGTCCGCGGAGTAGGCAGGCCGACCGGGACGGGCTTCCTTGTTCTTGACGCCATAGTAGTAGTCATTGTAATCATCGCTCTGCCAGACGAATCCGGCACTCGGCTTCAACATCAAGTCACCCAATCGGAACTTGTAGAAGAGTTCGCCGACCACCTGTTGGCCATCGCTGTTATCCGACACGTCGGTTACGGCAGTCAGCCTGAAACCCAGCGATTTCGGATTCCAGATGGCCTGTCCGCCGACACCGAATGACGGGTCACGGTCGTCCATGCCATTGAGAAAATTGCTGTCGCTGGAATCATAGCCGTCAGCCAGGTACTCACCAATAAGCGAAAGCTCAAGGCCGCTGCTGTCCACGAGCTTCCAGCCCAGGTTGCTGCCGCGAACGAAGAAGCTCTCGCCTTCATAGAGGATGATTGGCACCGGGTTGGTCTTTTCGCCGTCTTTAAAGTCCTTGTAGGGCTTGTTCTTGAAAAGTGCGCCGATACCTATCGTGATGGGGCGTTTGCCGGTGGACGCAGAGAATTCATCTGCCTGGATCGCCTGAGTCGCGAACAGGGCTAACGCTGCGCCTGCCAGCGTGAGTGTGGATATGATTTTCACTGTAATCTCCTTGGGTTGGATAATGTCATGTGTATCTGGCAATAAACCGGCTTGTCGTGTTGCCATGGGCGTGCGGATTTTACCACAATCGCCTGACAGACTGCAGCGATTTTGCTACATATGCGTTGTAGTTTCGCAACAAACAGGCCGGACGCGCACTGGCTGACACCCCTGATGCAGGTTAGCCGGCAGCGCCCTGATCCGAACCGCCTCGCTGAATCCGTATATCCAGCGGCCTCGAGGTATCCAGATGCACGTCGCGCTGCGGAAAGGAAATGCAGATTCCGGCGTCGTTGAACTTGTGGTTTATTGCCTCGTGCAGGGCGGTAATGGTCGGCATGCGGTCATTTTGCGACCCCACGAAACAACGCAGCGTCAGGTTGAGGGCATTATCCCCGAATTCCGTAAAGATGACTGACGGTGGCGGATCAGCCAGCACACTGGGGTTTTCCCTGGCAGCCTGGTCCAGCAACTGCATCGCCTTCTGTACATCACTGCCGTAAGCCACGCCTACCGCCACCTTGATGCGTGTCGTCTGATCCGACAGCGACCAGTTGAGCAACCGCCCCGTGATGAATTCCTTGTTCGGTACCAGCAACTCCTGGTTTTCCCAGTTTTTGATGGTGGTGGCACGAATACGGATACGGGTCACCACACCATCGGTGTCACCGACGGTCACCACATCGCCCACCCGGATCGGACGTTCGAACAGGATGATCAGGCCACTGATGAAGTTGGCGACGATTTCCTGCAGGCCGAAGCCGATGCCCACGCCAAGCGCGGCAAACAGCCACTGCAGCTTCGACCAGTCCGCGCCGATTGTCCTGAAAAACAGCAGTGCACCCACTGCGACAATGCAATAGGTGGTCAGCGTCGTCACGGTGTAGCGACTGCCCGAGGTCATCTTGAAACGCTGCAGCAGCACGATCTCCAGCAGAGCCGGGAGACGCTTCATGGCAATAAACGCAGCAATCGCAATCAGCACACCTTTGCCGAGATCGGCCAGGGTGATGGGCGCAATCCCCTCTACGCCATCCGCGACGACATTGTGGTGCCAGAGTGTGACTTGGTTGAGGATGCCGAATGCCGGCAGCAGGTCAGACCAGATAATCCAGAAGCCGATGATGCCGATGATCACCAGCACCGTGTTAAGCAACTTGCGGCTCTCCTCGCGCAGCGCCATCAGGTCAATCTCGGGCTCCTCAACCTCCAGACTGATGCCGTCGATATCCGCAACCTCAGGCTTGCCCTCCTGCCTGGCCGCCTCCATCCGCTTGCGCACGGCCTGCAGGAAGATACGTCGCTGCGCCAGCAGCAGCCAGCGCACGGCAACCTGGTGCAGCAGGACCAGGCCGAAGACAAACCACAGCGTCGCAATCAGGCTGGTCGCAAGCGTGCCGGCAGTGTAGAAGTAGCCGATGAAGGCAAGCCCGGCAAGCACCAGCGGCACCAGCACCGTCAGCACGACATAAAGCTGGCGTATGCGCGGCGCACTATCCGACAAATGCTTCAGCGCCACACTGGATACGCGATAGAAAAAGACCGCAAGCAGCACCAGGGTTGTGACCAGCGCCAGACGCTCGAAACCGACACCCAGCGCCCCACCCGCGCCGCCTTGGGTGTAAACAGCCAGCGTGGTAGCGAAGGCTGCAGGCAGGAATGTAACTTTCAGGAAACTGAATTCACGTCGCAGTTGCTGCAGCACTTTCACCGGCCACAGGAAATGCCGCTCGGCGACTCCGCCCGGCATGCACAGCACACTGAAAAACTGCACGTAGAAAAGGGCCGGCGCCACCCATAACAATGCTGTTGACACGGCGAGGGAAAAGTCCGTTACCTCCGGGGAATTACCCAGCGCCCAGCCCAGCGCATACAACAGCAGCGGCCATGGGGCCGCAAGCAACAATGTCAGGCCAAGCGCCTTGAGCGTGTAGACAAACCGGTCTCGGGATGGCTTGCCGACCTGCTGGCCAAACACCCGGATGAGGGCCCGGAAGCGCCGCATCTTCCAGAGCAGGTAAGCAAACAGCGCCAGCATCAGCATGAACGGGGCGGAATAGATAGCACGTTTCAGCAGAACCTCGGATACACCGACCCATTCATGCGGCGACAGCAGAGCACCCACCTGTCCCGGAACAAGGCGCAGATCGTTCAGTCCGGGCCACGGCGCACTACGGATCCAGAGCAGTTTCTCCGCAAGAAAGGCGTCGAAGGCCCGTGCAATTTCATACTGGCGGCGGTAGGCATCATCCAGCTCATTGAGTGCACGTATATACGAATTTTCCAGGGAAAGAACCTTATCGAGCAGGGTCCTGCGTATCTTTGCAATAGCCACCAGGTCAGCGCGAATCGCGGAAACCTCTTCCGGGGGCAGGCCCTCAACCAGCGCATCCACGTATTCCTCTACGTCCCGCAGGCGCTTGAATTCCTCATCATGCTGAATCTGCTGCAGGGCGATCCGTGCATTTTCGCGCTCATAGGCGGTGGAAAGCTTCTTCAGCTTGCGCAAATCCGGCAGCCGCGCTCGCTGCTTGCGCAACACCTCGCCCAGCACATCGCTCATACCGGCAATCTGGAGCTTTTCCCGGGCCACACGGAAATTTGACTCGATTGACTTTGCCTCCTTGAGCACATCATCGTCACCGGCTGTCGCTTCCCGCAGATCGACGGTCATGGTTTTCAGTGTTTGTGTCAGCGCTGCATTCTCTGCTGCCAGCGCCTGAATCAACGAGTGTTTTCCGGCTGCATCATAGACGGTTGCCATAGCCTCCGCTTCTGCCTGCTCGGCTACCTCCTTCCCCTTCCGGTTTGCCAGTGCCTCCAGCCGTTTCACCCGCGAGGAAATACGGCTGACGCTGCGCATTTGTTCATCCCTGCGCGCCTCCAGCAGCTTGACGCGAACCGGTTGACTCAGCAATTCCTGGTCGAGCATCCTGCCCTCACTGCGCAAGGCAGCGATCTGTGTTTGCTGCGACCAGCGCCGCGCCTCGGTCAGCCAGGGCAGCTCATTGGCAGGTGGCGATATATTGAGCGCGGCATCCAGTTCGGTCCTTTGTGACTTCACTTCGACCAGGCGCTTGCGCACCACGTTGAGACGATCGACCTGCTTGGAAATCTGGTCTTCCAGGTCTGCCAGCTTTTCCTTGACCGCTGCAAGATTAGCCTTCTCCTGCAGCAACTCCTGCTCGATCTCGTCGAAGGGGGAATCTTCCGTGGACTTGATACTCGCCTCGGTGTCATCTGCTTTCGCCTTCTCGAGCTTTGTCCGGATTCTCTCTGTCTCCTCCGGTGCCTGCTGCAGGGCCTGCATGTATTTTTCTGTCGCAGCATCATTACTGCGCACAGCCTCCAGGTTGCCGAGCGCCTTGGTCAACAGCGAAGTCAGCGTTCCCTTTGTGGTTTCGTCAAGCTCGGTCGACGCATCCACCTCCTTCAAGCGTGCCTCGATGGTTGCAGCCGTAACCAGTGAAGCGCCGGCATCAGGAGTGGCAACCGGATCTGCCGCCTGCGTAACATTGACGCACGCCAGCAGCAGGCAGATGAGGAGGAAAGGTATTTTCATGCCAAGAATTTCCGGCAGGATTTTACCATTGATAGCCCAGCTTGAAGCGGTAGGTCGTGTCGGTCTTGTCGACATCATCGGGAGCACCACCGTCATAATCCACTTCAGCTTCAGTGCTGGCGACAATCCCCTTGTAAAGCGGGAAGCGGAAGCCGGTCCAGGAGTCGATCGTCAGGTTGTTGCTTTCAGACAGGGACTGGAAACCCGTATGTTTGTGATAGAACTGCACCCGGTCCGGCAGGAGGAACCAGTCAAAGTCGATCTGCCAGCCCAGCGACCAGTAATCTTCATCCTCCGCCTCGTCGTAGTTTTCGTCAACGTAGAGCACACCAACATTGGTATCCAGGTTCAGTTCCTTGCTCTCGAAAAATTCGTAACCAACATGGGGACCAATCCTGGTGCGCAGGTCAAGATCGGCGAACTTGTCATGTTCAAATCCAAGCAGTACACCGGTGTAAAACTTTTCTGACAGGAAATAGTCGTATTTATTGGCCTCTTTCCACTCCTCTTTGGTAACCGTGCCATCGCTCTTGTCCTTTTCGTATTGCCCCCAAAAGCTGAAACGGTCATTCTTGCGA
>JASFOC010000072.1:0-8605 GCA_050116715.1 Gammaproteobacteria bacterium | reverse complement strand
TGGCGGCAGTTCCGGCTTGATCGGTGGGTCGATACGTCCCCAGCTGGTGCACACCAGCTTGCGCTGCGGGTTGATCAGGCCGATATCGCTGATTTCCGGGATGTCATACGCCATGGTATTCATGGTCTTGACGTCTTCCGGCTTGCATTCATAGGAGAGCCCGGCAAGCGCCACCAGCCCCTGGTCGATGTCAGTCAGAAGGCTTGAGGTATCAGCGGCGATACCCGCCGCAATCGAGCGCAGGTTTTCTTCGGCCTTGGATATCGTGCTGTTGTAGGCGGTCCAGATGGCAAACGCCACTGGCGCAAGTCCGGCGACAAAAGCCGCTAGCACGGACAGCAGGATTGTGACATTGCGCCTCATTCAGCAGTCATTCGCGAATCTTGCGAATAGCGGCGCGACATCAGGGACACTGCGGCACCAGCACTCGCTGTTTTCTTCCGGTTTCACTTTGCCGGCATGCCTGCAAGCATGCGCTCCACCATCAGGCCAATACGCTGCCTGCGTTCAGTGACACCGAGATCGCGTACGGCAAAGCCCTGCAACGCACTGCGCCATGCTGTGAGACCTGTCGACTTTTCAGTTACTTCTATAACCAGGGTTCCCTTTTCATATCTGCTCGAGTCGGGCGAATTCAGGTTCAGGCTTGGCTGTAACTGAATCCCGTCAGTGTCGATCGTTTCCCGGTCGGCGGGCACATCATCATGCAACACCTTATAACCAACAATCAGGTCGCCTTCACCCGGCACGTCGGAATAGCGGTAGCCTTTCTCTTGCAGGCTATTGCTGATTGCCGCCTGCAGAAGCGTGTCCATGGAGACACTTTCGCTGGGCTTGTCTTCACCGTTCTGTTGCAGACCTTGCGCCCAGGCGAAGGTAGAAGCATCCTCCAAGTCAACTGCAGGGTCACCGGTGGCAACCACACTGAAAGGAAGGGGCGGAATACTGCCATGTGCAGGTGGTGTCGGTTGCATGCTGCAGCCGTACAACGCTAGCATGCTTGCGGCAAGCAGGGCAGTCAGCACGGCCTGGTTTCGATATTGCATATGGTCTCCCTGAAGCGTTTTTATTGCGAGCCAGAATAAATTATAAACCCGCTGCGCCCATCAAGGTATGCATTCATGTGCTGCTCCTGGATCTTGCGTGAATTGTTGTTCTAACCAACCCTGAGACTGGAACCATGCGCAGCAAGCTGTTACCCCCCGCCATGCCCATGCTGCCGCTGTGTGTGTGCGCTGACAAGAGTCAGTTCGTCATGTCTGGTGACCGGAACGCCGTCACGCAGCACCCTGCCACGAACGCATTCAGGCAGCAAAAGACCGACCTGTGCAAGCAGCTACACAGCAACATGGGCCCATTCAAGGGCAGGCCGCAACGACGAAATGCCCGCGTGCTGCACCACTGGCTGGAATGCCGGCAACAACCAGACCCCGGCCCGGCACAGTCAGGCTTTCCTGCATCAGTCACAGGCAACTTGCCGGGCTGACCATCAAGCGGTGAGTGGCGAAGACCTACTTCTCCAGCTGTATTTCCGCCTCATCAGTGACCGTTTTAAGACTTGCACACCCCGCACCGGGTCCATCGCCATCATCCAGCATTGACCACAGCTTGCCGAGCAGGCGCACCGGTATCACCACCGTAGGCAACAGGGCCATGGCACCCGCTTCCTGGATGGCGGCTTTGACCGGAATTGCCTCCACCTTGGGATCCATCATCGGCCCCCTGATCTTGACGGGCTCGATAGACGAAAACAGGCGCTTCTTCTGCTTGGGGATAAGCAGGATGTCCATGGTCTCAGCACTCAGGTCGAGGTTGATGTGGCCGGCAACCGTGAGGTCTGGACCATCCGCAATCAGGGTACGGCTGCGCATCTGGCCAGCTTCGATGTCGAAGGCGACCACCACGCAGTTCAGGTTGGCGTAGGACTCCTTTTTTTTCGTCTTCGAGAACACCCACCCGAACACATCCACTGACAGCAGTTCTATGTATTTCGAAGGTATCTTGGCATTCTCGAAACCGAGACTGAGGTCGCCGTTGAGGCTGCTCACCAGTTCATGAGGCGATTTGCCACGCGCACGCAAATCCATATCCAGATTGGAATATCCGGTAATCGGTACATCATCCTGCACCTGGGCCATCAGGGGGCCAAGCACAATATCGTCCCCGCTGGTCCGAAGGCTATAGGCGGGAACGCCGTTTGTATCAATCCTGAACTGGACATCCATCTTGCCGCCTTCGAAGATCAGTGTCATCGGTGAGATGTCCAACACACCATCATGCACGCTGATTTTGCTGTTGACGCTGTCGATCGAAAGTTCGCCATGGCTTTCCACCTGACTGACCCGCAGCTCGAAGTCCAGGTCAAAGCGCTGGAGAGAACTGACGTTCAGCGGCTCGCGGCTGAAGAGGTAATTCCGGTCTGGCCGGCTCTGGACAGGCTGGGTAGCGGGCGATTGCGGTGGTTTTCCGAAGCCCAGATCCCTGAGGTACAGCACGGGGATATCCATACTCCCCTTGAAATGCGGCTTGCCATTCTTGAGAAAACCTTCGATACGGGTGGTGCTGGCCGTGCTGCCGAGTGTGCCGCTGGCGCGGTAGGATAGTGTCTTTGCTTCGGTCGACAGTACACCTTTCGAAGACCATGGACTGATACCGGACAAGTCGATATTCAGCGCCTCACCCAGAGCAGCCGGATCCCTGATCGCGAAGGTCATCTTTACGCTGGCCAGATCTGTCTTGTTGAAATCTTCACGTTCGCCGGCAATTTCAACCTGGTAAAGCTGCGTTTGCGCGGAGGTCAGCTGGAACTTTTCGATAAGCCAGCTGCCCGCCATGCTTGACAAACTGAACGACCCATCCAGACGGCCGAGGTAGCCCGGTTTCATGTCGGTGAACGCCATCACCAGGTCGGTCGTGGCCACATCGAACCTGACATCGATACTGCTCCCCTTGTCAAGCACCGTGGTAGCCTTGCCATCGAGACGGATTGCCGGCTGGTTTGCCTCGCCGATAGTCACCTTTGCCGGCGCAAACTCCAGCTTCTTTCCCCTGAGCGTGAGTTGTCCGGTTGCTCGGGTGAGTCCCAGAGCCGGCAGATTTACCCCCACATATCCAGAAAGGTCGGCAAGCTGCGGTATATTCGCAGTGACACTGAAATCTGCAATGTCCGGTAACGACTCACTGGTCAGGTCCAGCCTGTCAGCTGTTCCCTTTGCCGTTACCAGCAGCTGGCTGGCGCTACCGAGCCTGGCGTTGACGTTGCGCAGCCGGAGGTTGTCCAGGTCGCCGCTGGCGTGCAGGTCTACCTGACCGGCACCAAGCTGCGGCAAGTCATATCCGGCCAGCCTGGCGGTAGCTGTCAGATCAGGCGAATACAGGTTTGCCTGCAGGTCGATACCCGTTGCAGTGGTGTCTTCCTGGAGTCCGATTCGTGCAATGGAACCTTTCAGGACTGACTGCTGGCTCCGCTGGTTGCCGATGCGCACTTCCGCATCGAATAATCCGATCGCATCCCGGCTGGCGAGCAGCCGGACTGTCCCGTTGACCGCCCCCAGTTCCGGGACGTCCTTGTAATCCATCAGGTTGAATGCGGCAGTCGTCGGCGCACTGAACTTGACCGTGATGCCCTTGTCGCTGGCGGCGAAGACATGACCGCTGGCGTACAACTCGGCATTGCCGCTGGCCGTAATCTCCAGCCCGTCGCTGCTGCTGGCACTGGCCTTTACGTCATGCAGCTGAAGGCGGCCGTACCGGGAAAGCAGCTTCGCATCCAGGCTGAGTGAACGGACACGGTCCAGCTTCCCGAACATCAGCCAGGATGCCACCGTGGGCTGGCTGGAGTGGCCACTGATCGCCAGTTCCAGCCCCTTGCCTGTCCTGATGTCATCGACCTTGCCCGTAATCCGGATAGCGACCTCTTTGTCACGGTGGAAGCTGGCATCGATATCATCAAGCCCCGGGCTGTCATAGTCACCATACAGCCTGGCCGTGGCATCCAGATCCCCGACGCGGGGAATCCCGTCGGCGAAGATTTCGAGTAATTCCCGGGCATCACTGGTGTGCAGTTCCAACTTCATGTCCAGTCCCTGGCCCTTGAGGAAATCCGCCACCTGGCCATCCAGGCTGGCAGTGATGTGATCACTGCTGAACAAAACCTTCACCGGGTGCGGCCTGTCGTGCACCAGCATGTCAGCCAGGGGTGGCAGCCTGCCGTTCAGTTCATAGTTTTGCCCCTCGAAAAGTCCGCTGGCCCTGATATCCAGCGGCGCTGCATCGTTGATACCATCAACCACCAGTTCACTCAGCGAAAAACTGTGCAGGGTACCGGGCTGCGCCTCCTGGTATTCGAGCGTCAGGTTTTTAAAGTGTGCCTTGGCAATCACCACCGGGGGCAGTGCGATACCAGTCTGGTTGTCACGACGCCCGTTCTCCATCTCCTCGATCCGCAAATGGGCATCTGCCAGGACCAGGTCGTTGATAACCAGCGCACCTGAGAAAATCGACACAACCCGGAATTGCGTACTGAATTCGTTAGCCGAGACAGAATAACTGCCGTCATGTGCCCGCAGCTGTACATCACCTGCCATGACATGGATACCGTCAGACAGTCTGACGGAAAAAGGTCCGCCAATCGCGAGATCGCTGTCCAGAAAGGTGTCAGTCGTCCACTCAAGGATGCGCTTGTAATCGGCGTCATCAAGAACGAGCAGTGTCCCGGCCAGCAGCAAGACCAGAACCGCAACCGTGCCCGGCAACAGCCAGAGCAGGCGCCGGGGCCAGCGCCGGCGTGATGTTCGTGTATATGCCATAAGTTGTTTTTGTATTGAAATTTTTCTCCGCGGGCTGCTTGTCAGAAATGATCACGACACCGCCCGGCATCCATACACCACAGCAATACCGTGAACACAACAAGCCGGGGGTACGGCTGTATTGTACCTGAGTCCAATATACAGGTAGCAGTGTCTCACCTACCTTTATCAGTAGCCGGAAAAAATAACCAGACGACCGGAAGACAACAAAATTACAGCAGGTAACATCATGAAAAAACGGAAAAAGCACAGCAGATCAGGTAGCCCGGGAAGGATACCAATCAGCAAGCCGGGCATGTTGGTCCTGTTCGCAAATATTGCCAGGGCCGCATTCGCAGGCGGCATGCTCTGGTTCGTTTTTTTCGGTGGCATGGCGGTGGCATTCCTGCGCTTCAACCACTTGCCGAGCGAGCACCTGCCGCTGCTGCTGATTGCGGCTGTCATCGTTACTGCCTTCATTCGCGGATTCAGGGAATGGCAATACGAGCTTGATGAATACCAGCAAAACCTGACTGAGTACCGGATGAATTTGACGGATAACCGCAACAAACACACAGTGAAAAAAGATATTGTCTGGGACCGGCACTGAATTCGCCCTGCAGCACCCGGCCTGGCATGGCAACCCCGTCCCGACAGGCGGCTAGCCGCGGGAATATTCCTGCATACGCTGCGCCATGCGTGCAATCTGCGCCCAGTCATGGGTAACGATATCCTGCGCATGGGAAAGATTGTTGCGCAGTGACTCCAGACTCTTGACGACCCGCTTGGCGGTGCGCTTCGAATCGAAACCAAAAGACGCCAGCAACCGCGGATGCTCGATGGCAATGCGCGCCTTGTCTGACATCTGCAGACAGTCGATCAGGGCACAGTGCTGGTTGCGACGCTGGCGTTCTGCCTGCATGGCCCTGGCTTTCTCGAGGCGCTCGGGGGTGATCACGGACTGCCAGGACTCATCCGGGTAGGTCTTTTCGATCATCTCTACCAGCAGCATTTCCATCATCGTGATCAGGCCGAACAGCCACATGCGCACCATCGGCTTGTTGATGTCATCCCGGCAAATCACACCGGCCACCTCGCCCAGCATGGTTACGAAGCAGAAGTCGTGGCGCGTCAGCACATGGATCACGTCGGAAAAGGTCGCATCAGCAGTAATCACCTGGTCGCTGGTGAAATGCCGCAGGCAGTCGGCACACGCAGGGCAATCCAGGTCCGTCAGCCTGACATAACCCTGTACCGTGCCCTTGATGCGCACGCTTGCCACGTCCTGTCCGTGGCGCCGCATGACCGCCCTGACCTCGCTGCACGCGGTATCCAGGTCGAAGGACAGCAGCGACTCGGCAATATCCCGGGCGGTGAACAGCTCCATGAACATGCGCCGGAACTTGGGGCCGCTGACACCGGGAAATGGTGATACAAGGCTCTCGGGTGACATGGCATGGATCTTCGACAGGTCCGGCAGCCCGAGCTGGTCGACGCTGCGGGCATGGATCTTCTCGGCACGCCGGTAGAGCTGCACATCGCCGTCCTGCAGTACGTCCAGCAGGTCGTCCATCTCCACCAGATAGACCTGCGCGAAGCCCGGATCATGGCGGGTGATGTCCTTGCAGTTGTCGATCAGGTCCGCCAGCTTCACGGTCTTGGCCCTGGCCGAGGCCTGTGCCAGGTGGCGCCGGTCGATGGCCTTGCGCACCGCCCGGTTGCCGTCACCGGGCCGGCTGACGTCCGTGAGTTCCTCCACGAGTTCGGCTACCGCGACGCCGAATTCCGCCTCGATGTCTTCCAGTGTGGCCTGGGTGTCCTCCACGGTGTCGTGCAGCCAGGCAGCTGCAATCATTTCCGCATCATCGGTCACGGACTCGACCAGTTTTGCCACCGCGCGCAGGTGCACATGGTACGGCTCGTTGTTGTATTTTCTGCGCTGATTGATACGCTGGTGTGCCTCGGTTGCGTATACCCGGGCACGCTCGACCAGATCGGTCATGACTGCCTTCCTGTGATTGCCATACCTGATTCCCGGGCCCGCAACCTGGCTTGCAGGAAGGGCCCGGGTGCATAGCTTACAGGAAGCGGTTGCATGCTTGTATCCATGCAGTGGTGGTCAGGCGTTCCGGGCAGCTGCACTGTAAAGCATGCCGCGCCGCATCATGAACTTCTCGACCTCAACCGCCAGCAGCACCAGCGAGGACAGCAACAGGCAGATGGCGAGATCGAACACCGGCAGCGGCTGTGTATGGAAAATCTCATTCAGCGCCGGCAGGTAGATTACCGCCAGCTGCAGCATGATTGTGAACATGACCGCGCCCAGCATGGGCAGGTTACTGAACAGCCCGATGCGAAACAGCGAGGCAGTCTCGCTGCGTACCGCCAGAGAATGGAACAGCTGCGAAACGGTCAGCACGGTAAACACGACGGTCTGCCAGTATTCAGCCCCGCGCGAGATGGCCCAGGCCTGCGAGGCTATCGATATACCGCCGACGAACAGTCCGACCCAGACGATATGCTGCCACATGCCGTGGGCGAATATGGTTTCCTGCGGCGGTCGCGGCGGCCGCTGCATGATCCCGGGTTCAGCCGGCTCTGCGGTAAATGCCAGGCCCGGTAATCCGTCGGTGACCAGGTTGATCCAGAGGATATGAATCGGCAACAGGGGAATCGGCAATCCGAGGAACGGGGCGAGAAACAGGGTCCATATTTCCCCCGAGTTGGAACTCATGGTGTCCTTGATGAATTTGCGGATGTTGTCGAAGATGCGGCGTCCGGCCTGGATGGCCCTGACGATGGTGGCAAAATTGTCATCCAGCAAAACCATGTCCGCCGCCTCGCGTGCCACGTCGGTGCCCTTCTGCCCCATGGCGATGCCGATACCGGCACGCTTCAGTGCCGGTGCATCGTTGACACCGTCACCCGTCATCGCGACAAACTCGCCATTGGCCTGTAACGCCTTCACGATGCGCAGCTTCTGCGCGGGACTGACGCGCGCATAGACGTGTATCGATTCCGCGATTCGCGCAAACGCCGCGTCATCGAGCCGTGCAAGTTCCTCGCCGGTCAGCACCGCCTCGCTGTCACTCATGATGCCAAGCCGCCTGGCAATCGCCATGGCGGTTCCCGGGTGGTCGCCGGTGATCATCACGGGCGTTATGCCCGCGCTCAGGCAGTCGCTCACGGCCTGGCGTGCTTCCGGGCGAGGCGGATCTATCAGGGCTGTCAGGCCGATAAAGGTCAGGTCCCGTTCAAGCAATTGGGCATCCGCCCCGGCAGGCTGCCCGGCCAGTTCGCGCATGGCAAAGGCCAGCACCCGGTAGCCTTCGTTTGCGAGCTTTTCCGCCTGTTCAAGCACAGTGCCGGCCTGCAACGTTCCACTGTCATCCTGCTGCAGGCTGTCGCGGCATTGTTCGAGCACCTGTTCCGGTGCACCCTTCACAAACACCACGCTGCCTGCAGCCGCCTGGTGCAGTGTGGCCATCTGTTTGCGCCGGCTGTCAAACGGAACTGTCGCCAGGCGCGGCATGGATTGCTCCAGTTCCTGCTTCAGGAAACCGGCTGCCTCTGCTGATTCGAACAGTGCCAGTTCGGTCGGCTCACCGGCCGGTTTGCCATCCAGTACGCGAACATCATTGTTCAGGGCCATGGCCTGTCCCAGCCTTGCCATTGGTCCGCCGGCATCCTCCAGGGAGAGTGCCCCGAACCATTCCCCCGCGATGAAGAACCGCTCGGCGCTCATCCGGTTCTGTGTCAATGTGCCGGTCTTGTCCGCACAGATGCAGGTGACCGAGCCCAGGGTTTCCACCGCCGGC
>JASFOC010000071.1:0-8611 GCA_050116715.1 Gammaproteobacteria bacterium | reverse complement strand
CTCATCTTCCTCGAGCGGGGGGTGTAATTCGATAAACAGCGAATCGGCCAGCCAACCCAGTTTGATTGGCTGGTTGACGATCCGGACAGGTGTGCCGACGGGAATATCATCAAACACCTTTTCGATGTCTTCCGGGTACATCCGGATACAACCGTGGGTCACACGCATGCCAACGCCATAGGGCTTGTTGGTGCTGTGAATCAGGTAACCGGGAATACCCAGGCGCATGGCATAGCGTCCCAGGGGATTGTCCGGTCCGGCACGGACCACGTCCGGGAGCGGATCACCTTCCTTTGCATGTTCATCCTTGATGGACTGCGGCGGACGCCATTCGGGGTCGATTTGCTTGCTGACGATTTTCGT
The DNA here is from genome assembly GCA_050116715.1 of Gammaproteobacteria bacterium. GTDB lineage: Bacteria > Pseudomonadota > Gammaproteobacteria > UBA9214 > UBA9214 > UBA9214. The sequence goes on along the minus strand of JASFOC010000071.1, from coordinate 8,248 downwards.
CACGCCGAGTGGCGTTTTCCAGTCCATTCTGCCAACGCTGACGGGGTGGGTAATCACCACGGGCGTCTCGCCGGGCCTGGCCTGCGGATAATAATACAGCCGCATTTCCGGCAGGTTCAGGACCAGTCCGGTGCGCTCGGCAGTGGGCAGGATGTAACGCGTGGGGAGGATAACCGTGGAACCGTCGGCAGGCAGCCAGCGGTCGACGTCCGGATTGGCCAGCAAAATCTCATTCTGGCCAATGTCATAGCGGCGTGCGATATCCAGCAGGGTTTCCGAGCTGCTGGCTGGAACCTGCTGCATGAAACCGACAACATCCACGTCAGCAGGCGGCAGGATGAAAGTTTCGGCCTGCACAGGCGCAAGCAGTGAGGCGGCAAGAACAAAGCTGTAAACCGGATAGCGCATAGATAACAATCCATCGAGATGAATGTTCAAGGGCGGATTTATACACTAATCGGCAGGGACAGGCAGGGTTTGTGTCATGAATACGAAAAGTATAAGTTCGTATAATGTATATTATGTTAAATATGATCCATGTCGGAGAAACCCTGCTATGGCAGCGGCGCTAGAAGCACTGGCGTGGTGAACGCTTGTCTCTAGCCCGGGACTACAGGTACCCTTCGCGTTCGTGATCAAACTACTCACAGCTACCTGGCGATCGTCCAGCAATCTTTACAAGCTCCTGCTTGTCGTGTTGCTGGTCATCAGCCAGTTTTTCCTGTTGCTGCACCAGCTGGATGTTGAGCATCACGCAGATGCCAAGGATTGCACGATCTGTCTGGCGTTACATGCGCTTGACCACGGACTCGCCGCCGGTTCGCTGGCTCTTACCGTCGAGGCTGCAGCCGAGCCGCCTTGCATCTTGCCGGTTGTTACCCCTGAATTCTGCAGCTTGTTACGGCAAGTTGCACGATCACCTCCTGTCTCCGCACTGCACGCGTAATTCAATCCCCTAGTTCGATCCACATCGCATGCCATGGCGTATGGCGTGCACGCAGTATATGGAGGTGCCCCATGAATCCAGGCGTTAGCGCTTGTATCACGATATTGTTGTTGTCATTACCGTTCTGCGTCCGCGCGGCGGCGAGCGACGAACTGGCAGAAATCCGCCGGCAAATGGAAACCTTGCAGCAGCAGTACGAGAGCAGGCTGAAGGAACTCGAAGCCCGGCTGGAACAGGCAGAAGCACTGGCAAGGGAAAACCGGCTCAATCTGGCAGAGACTGATGCCGCCTCCTCTGCTGCGTCGCCGGAAATGCCCGGGGCAAGCAATGCATTCAACCCGGCAATATCCGCGGTCCTGCAGGGCTCGGTTAACAGCTATAGCATAAATCCTGATGACTATGCGCTTCCGGGTTTCCAGCTGGGCGATGAAGGCGGGCTTGCCGCCGAGGGACTCACGCTGGACGAGACCGAAATCACGATATCGGCCAATGTGGATCCATATTTTTATGGCCAGACCACGATCAGTCTTGCGGATGAAAGCTCCGGCGATACCGAGGTCGAGCTCGAAGAGGCTTTCGTTGATCCGCTGATGCTCTCGTCCGGACTGGGTATGCGATTCGGAAAATTTTACTCGGACATCGGTTACCTGAACCGCTTCCATTCGCATACCTGGGATTTCCACGATGCTCCCCTGGCCTACTCGGCCTTTCTCAACAAGCAATACGGTGACACGGGTCTGCGTCTCGACTGGCTAGCACCGACTGACACCTATCTATTGCTGGGTGGCGAGACATTTGCCGGTGATAGTTTCCCTGCAGGCAGTTCCAGCCGGATACTCGGCAATGTACAGAGTCTGTTTGTGAAGGTCGGTGGTGACATTGGTGTAAGCCATGCCTGGCAGGCTGGCCTGTCCCGACTGTGGGTGGATGCCCATGACCGCCAGACCGACGTGCCGGGAGATACCAGCGACACGTTCAACGGCAACTCTGACCTGTTGATCGGGGATTTTGTCTGGAAGTGGTCGCCAAACGGCAATGTCACGCAGCGCTATTTCAAGGTCCAGGGTGAATATTTCTACCGCGACGAATCAGGTGATGTCGCAGTCGAGAGTGCGGGCAACAACGGTCTCATGGATTATGACGGCAGGCAGCGGGGCTGGTATGCGCAGGGTGTATACCAGTTCATGGCGCACTGGCGTGCCGGGCTGCGCTACGACCGCCTGAGCGCAGACAACAATTTTGAGGTGATCAATACCGGCGGATTCGCAAATAACCAGGCCCTCATCGATGCGTCTGGCCTGGACAACGAGGGACAACATCCGCAGCGCTGGACGGCGATGCTGGACTGGTCGCCCAGTGAGTTCAGCCGCTTGCGTCTGCAGTATGAATATGACGAGTCCCTCACCAGCCAGGTCGACAACGTCTGGTCCCTGCAATACATCATGAGCCTTGGTGCTCATGGTGCCCATGAATTCTGATGTCACGGTGAAGCCATGAAACGTCAAATACTTGCTGTTCTGTTCGCCCTTTTCCTGTTGCCGCAGTATGTGATGGCCGGCTTGCGTGTCTTCAGTTGTGAACCCGAGTGGGCGTCGCTGGTGACAGAACTGGCCGGCGATCATGCCGAGGTTTTTACAGCCACGACGGCGCAACAGGACCCGCACTACATCCAGGCGAGGCCCAGCCTGATTGCACAGATGCGGCGTGCAGATCTCGTGGTTTGTACAGGGGCCGGACTGGAAGCCGGCTGGCTTCCGGTGCTGATGGCGCGCGGAGGTAATCCCGGGATCAAGCCAGGGACTGATGGCTACTTCGAGGCCGCAAATTTCGTTCCGATGCTGGGCGTTCCGCAGCGACTGGATCGTGCCGAAGGTGATATTCATGCCCGGGGAAATCCACACATACAGCTTGATCCGCATAATATTGAACGTATCGCGCCGGTACTCAGTGAACGCCTTGCCCGGCTGGACCCCGGGAATGCCGGTGATTATCAACAGCGTCTGGACGATTTCAGCCGGCGCTGGCAGAGTGCCCGGCAACGCTGGGAGATACAGGCAGCATCCCTCAGGGGGATGCCGATTGTGGTGCATCATGAATCGTGGGACTACCTGAATAAATGGCTCGGTTTGAACCAGGTCGGCACACTGGAGCCTAAACCAGGTGTTCCCCCCAGCAGCAGCCATCTGTCCGGTTTGCTGAATACCCTGAAGACAAGACCTGCCCGGGCGGTTATCCGTGCACCTTTCGAGGAAGCACGCCCCTCTGAATGGCTAGGCAAGCGGACTGACCTCGTGATACTTGAGTTGCCATTTACGGTCGGTGGTAATGAACAGGCCTCAGACCTGTTCGGTCTGTTCGATTCAAGCATCGCGTTGTTGCAGGAGGCACAACCATGAACACCGCTGGACTGGATATGGCTATACTCGGCCCGGCCTTCCTCGCCGGGCTACTGGTGCTCTCGACTCACGTGCCCCTGGGACAGCAGGTCCTGCGCCGGGGGATTATCTTCATCGACCTGGCGATAGCCCAGATCGCCGGGGTGGGTGTGCTGTTGGCACATGCCATGGCGTGGGAAGGTGGCGCCCTGACGATCCAGTTGACGGCATTTTCTGCAGCACTGCTCGGCGCGCTCGCCCTGTATCTGTGTGAACGACGCTGGCCCGAGGTGCTGGAGGCGGTCATCGGCACCTCCTTCATTCTGGCGGCAAGCGCAGCCGTCCTGATACTCGCAAACAATCCGCATGGCGGGGAGCATCTGAAGGACCTGCTTGTAGGGCAAGTCCTTTGGGTGGATAGTGATCAACTGGCGCCGGTCGCCCTGCTTTACACCCTGATCCTGTGCATGTGGTTCGCCTTCGATGGGGCGCGTCAGTCAGTGCTTTTCTATTTCCTGTTCGCCCTGGCAATTACTGCGTCCGTGCAACTCGTCGGGGTTTACCTGGTGTTTGCGAGTCTGATTATCCCCGCCCTGTCAGTGCGTCGCTTCGGAAAATATGCCCTGTTGTCTGCGTACCTGCTGGGAATCACGAGTTATGCAGCTGGCCTGGTCCTGTCGGCATTACTGGACTTGCCCGCCGGTGCGGTCATCGTCTGGGTTCTGGCGTTGTTTGGTCTTGTCAATTCGCTGCTGATCGGTCGCTTCATGAGGAAGCAGACACTTGTCGGTCGACAGCGTGCTCGTGCTGCCGGGACGGGCGTCTACCATTGATTTCACCGGTGATCAGGGAAACGATGGCTTGAACGATATTTCTCAACCGTCTGATATGATCGTCCATTCCCGTCTGCGCTGTCTGGTTTTTGCTGATACACCAATTCTCAGGGAAACCGAAAATGTATCTGATTGCGATCAAGTCTGTGTGGCACCGTTGTCTGACGGTGGTTTTTCTTGGAGCTGTCTTGCTGTGCCTGCCCGCTTATGCGGTGGGCGATGACAATGTCCTGAAGATCGATCCCCGGGATGTCACTGATATCCAGTACATGCCGGCTGAAATTAATTCAATGATGGAGGACCTTGGCTACGAGTAGCTGCCTGTACACGACCACGCAGTTGACCACGGACTTGAGGTCGCGCGGCAGAACGGCCAGTACCGGATGAAGTTTCAGGCCAGTGATAATGAGTCAGTCACTATCGACGTACATATCCGCATTTCGGACAACGTCAGCGGTTTTTATTATCACGATGCCGCTAATGACGATCCGGATGCGTCCTCGCAAACGCGTTATCAAAAGCTTAAGGAACGTCTGGCACTGGAATTCGGCGCTGACAATGTCAGTGAGGGGCACTCATTTTTTACCCCCTGACGGCAAGACGTCCGGTTTCGGAACAGGCGGTATTGTGTCGCCATTGATCTTGTGTGAAATCAGCAGGCAGAAGCTATACTTGGCTGTATGTCGGGGTGTTTGGTATCGCTGGTGGGCCGCAGTCCCGCGGCAATATCGCGGCCAGAAGACTGTTCCTGTACGGGTTTGCAAGGAGGAAGTTGGTATGGCAAAGATACGTTTCCAGATTGCTCCGGATATCGAATTCAAAATGGATATCGAGGTAGAGGGCATCGACACGGAAAGTCGTGATTATGACGTCCAGCAACACAAGGCGGAGGTATACCAGGAGTTCGAACGGCGTCTGCATGAAGCATTCCCCGAAGGCATCAAAATCGACAGGTTTGAATTCGGCCTGAGCCGATAGAACCGGCGCTGACCCATGCGGCGTATGATGGCTGATACCAGCCGGCCCGGACATACAGTTTGTAGCATCCGGACCGGCTCTGGATAACAGCCCCCTACTTCGACTCGACCTGGATATCCACCCTCGCCCCCCGGGTGATGGTGTTGAATACCGGTGAGTATTCGGTCAGTCTTTTCAGCCGTTCCATGTTGTCTACATCTGCCTTCACCCTGAAGTTGATGCGGATGTCGGTGAAGCCTTTCGGTACTTCACTGTCGAGTCCAAGGAAACCGCGCAGGTCGATGTCGCCCTCGAGTTCGGATTCCAGTTCCTCGATATGAATTCCCCGCACCGCGGCATGCGCGACCATGCTGGTGGTTACACAGGCGGCCAGGGCGTTCAGCAGATGCTCAACCGGGTTGGCGCCCTCGTCGTGGCCCGCAAGTATCGGTGGCTCGTCGGCATGCAGTTCGAACTGCTGCTTGTGGGCGATTTCCTGTTTTGCCCCGTAGAAGCCGGTCACCGTGGTGCAGTTGTGATTACCGCCCAGCCAGCGGTTGCGTGCGCGGAACCTGCATTGCCCCAGTTCGGGTTCCTGCGCGATGGCGTTCACCGTGCCCTGCAATGTCTCCATGTGGATGCCGTTGACGCTGCCGTCATCCACGGGCGCCGTGGTCTGTCTATCTGTCGTGTGCTCTGTCATGGCGGTTCTCCTTGCGTGTCTGTTTGATTGATGGGTCGCAGCTGTCATGTGACAGAATGTTTGCAACCCGGGATAAACAATAGGCGCTTGACCGCAGCTGCATAAGCTGGGTTTTGGACACTGACGGGGCATTCGTGCCACCATTTGGCCATCATGAGCACAAGTCCTGGAAAATCGCCCGTGAATGTGCTGATCGTCGCCGTGCAGGAGACCTCGGGGTCCGCCCTCTACGGCATGCTGGATGTGCTGCTGGCGGCAGGGAATATCTGGCAGACCCTGGTGCGGGATGAAACTGCACACAGACCCTTCAGCGTCCGGATCGTCGCGCAGGGCGGTGCAGCGTTTAACTGCGGTAATGGTATCCCGGTTGTGCCGGATTGCTCTGTGGCGGACAATCCCGGAGGTGACATCCTGATATTGCCCGAGCTCTGGCTGGGACCGGATGAGGATATCAAAGGGCGTTATCCTGAACTGATGGACTGGATACGCCGCAAGTACCGGGAAGGCTGCATGCTGTATTCCGCCTGTTCAGGCGCCATCATGCTCGCCGAGACAGGCCTGCTGGACGGTTGTGAGGCCACATCGCACTGGGCCTACCAGGACCTGTTCAGAACGCGCTACCCGAAGGTGCGCTTTCACCCGGAGCCAAACCTGGTATTTGCCGATATGGCGGGGCGCATCGTGACCGCGGGTGGCACGACTTCCTGGCATGATCTGGCGCTGCATATCATCTCGCGACATTGCAGTCCGGGCGAAGCGCTGCGGATCGCCAAGGTCTACCTGTTGAAATGGCATGCTGAGGGACAGCTGCCCTACACCACCCTGGTGCGCAGGACGCCGCATGCGGATTCTGTGGTACGTGCCTGCGAGCAGTGGCTGGCCGGGCATTTCCTCGAAACAGACGCCATTCGCCAGGTCGTCAAAATGGCCGGTGTCCCGGAACGCACCCTGAAACGGCGCTTCAAGGCGGCTACCGGCAGTACGCTCATCGAATACCTGCAGAACCTGCGCATCGAGGAGGCGAAGCGTCTGCTGGAAACCGGGCAGTTGTCCGTCGATGAAATCAGCGTGGCGGTTTCCTATGAAGATTCGTCCTTCTTCAGGCGTCTGTTCAAACGCTGCACGGGTCTCACGCCCAGCCAGTATCGCCGCATGTTCCAGCCTGTTTCCGGTGCGGGTGCCGCTGTCTGAGTGTTTGCAGAATCGTGAAAAAGGCTGCTGGCAGGCCGGTTTTCCTAATCAAAACCTAATCATTCTGTAGCCAAGCTGTCACATCGGGTCGCTAGACTCTCTGGCATGAAACTTAACGCGCGTAAAATGACGCAGGAGCAGGAACGAGTCTTCGACCTGTGGACCCTGCTGACCCTGCTCGCGGTGGTCGGTGCCTACCTCGGCACCTGGATATTCCTGCTGGTACTCAAGGCACTGCAAGGCTGATTTATCGCCTTTCTGCAACACTGCAGCCATGCTTCCATTAGTCGTAGTGATGTGCTTTCGAACGTTGTCAGCGGTCTCGCGATCAAATCCTGATGGTTGCCTCGCAAGCCAGCCATGTTGTGTCGCCACAGTGTAAGGCATGGAAATGAACAACAGTAAAAGCACGCAGCGGCCAGTACGGAATTATGACTTGCGGGCCTTGCTGGTACTGTTCGTGGTAATAGTTGCCTATCTGGGTGGGGCGATTTACCTGCTTGTGCTGAAAGCACTGCACGACTAGTCCGTTTCCTCATCCCTGTTTTCATCGATATACGCAGGTTTGCCGTCCAGGCTTGTACGGTTTTTTTCCTGCCGGTATTTTTTCAGTCCGGCTTCCCCCTTGCGTGTTGCCCAGCCGATGAGCTGTCCCCTGGCACCTGCGTAGTGGTATAGCGGTACACCCATGCCGCAGGATGTCTGGACCAGGTCAACCTGCATATCGAAAATCTGCCGTGCGCCCGGCAAGGGATTGAAAAGCGCATAGCTGGTCACCCAGTCGGCATCATGCCGGTGTATGGCACGGGCGTGACCGTAGAGCCGCAGGATCAGCGGGTTGCCCTCGAATGCGCAAAACATCAGGGTCATGCGGTCAAGTTCCCGGACATGCGCAGCGGTCTCGTTGCCGCTGCCTGTCAGGTTCAGCCACATGACCCGGTTGCGGTCGAGGACGCGCAGGCTATCCAGTCCTTTGGGTGAAACGTTGATCCTTCCATCGGCTGCCGCGGTTCCTACAAAGAACACCTTCTGCTCTTCAATAAAGGCTTTAAGTACGTCAGTTATCTCACTGTATATCTTTCCCATTTCAGTTTTATCGCCTGTCGCACTTATCGCTGTGCTGCCTGCGCCCGCGCCAGTGTGGCCAGCAGCGTCTCCCCTGCCGCAGCCACCGTCTGACCAAAGGCCACGATGCCGTCTTCATGGCCACCCATGGAAAAGACCTGTTGCCGGAACACGTCTG
>JASFOC010000070.1:0-8623 GCA_050116715.1 Gammaproteobacteria bacterium | reverse complement strand
CATCAGGCAAGTCCGGGCATCCAGCCTGGTCACGACCGACACTGCGGCGCACCGCGAGGAACACAGCCTGGAGATGCAGCTGCCCTTGCTGCAGCGAGCCCTGCAAGCCGGCTGGCAGCTGGTGCCGGTGCTGGTGGGTCAACTGTTGCAGGAAGACTACCCGGCAGCGGCAGCAGTGCTGCGCCCGCTGCTGGATGACAAGACCCTTGTCGTCGTGTCGAGTGACTTCACCCACTATGGTCCGCGTTTCGATTACCTGCCGTTTCCCGACGATGAAGACACACCCGCCAGGCTCGAAGCGCTTGATTCCGGCAGCCTGGGCTACATCCTCGACAGGAACCCGCAGGGCTTCCTGGACTACAGGAATCGCACCGGCACCACCATCTGCGGCTACCGGCCGGTTGCGCTGCTGCTGCACCTGTTGCCTGTTGACAGCAGGGGAGAACTCGTCACCTATGCAACATCCGGCCAGTTAACCGGTGATTTCGGGAACTCGGTCAGCTACATGAGCATCGTGTTTCGCACCCCCGGGAAAGATGCCAATGTAAACGACCCGCCTGCCCGTGTGGATTTGTCGGATGCGGACATGCACCTGCTGCACAAACTGGCATCGGCGGCCGTGGGCATGGCCGCCAGGCCGCAGGACGAGGCAACCATGCAATACCTGGCGCAGCTGCAGAAAAACATTCCAGCGGAGCTGGAGGTGCCAGCCGGGGTTTTCGTCACGTTGATGAAGTCCGGACAGTTACGTGGCTGCATTGGTTCTAACGGGGCCAAATCCCCGCTCTACCAGGCGGTGGTATCGAGCGGCATGCACGCCGCGAGCCGCGATCCCCGTTTCACGCCGGTGCAACCGGAAGAACTGGATGGCATGGACATCAATGTCAGCGTAATGACCAATCCTGAAAGCGTGGACTCCTACCAGGACTTCGTGCTTGGCGAGGACGGGGTCATCCTCGAAAAGGGCGGACACACCGCCCTGTTTCTGCCGGAGGTGCCGGTGAAATACAACTGGAACCGGGAACAGATGCTGAACCAGCTTGCAATGAAGGCGGGTTTGCCCGAGGACGCCTGGAAGGAGGGCGCCCGCTTCAAGGTCTTCCGTACCCGGGAAATCAGTGCGCCCTATGAAGTGCCGGGACAGTGAGTCTGGTGTCTTCAGGATTTCTGCTGTTGATCACTGCTGTCCCGTGAACATCCCCTCGTCATGCCGGACGGAGCGAAGCGGCGATCCGGGATGACGGCTCCGGCCGTTCGAGTGACTGTCTCAAACCGTTAATCCGTGATGCTGGTACTTCAATACAACCACCACCATGATAATGGTGACAGCCTGACGGGACAGCGGTGACGCTTGCTGTCAACAAATCTACCCGAAACTGCCTGTGGAGACAGTTATCCCTTCGGCAGTCGCTCCCGTATTCAGGGAAGGACCGGTCAGGTGCTGATGTGACCATCCTGAAGCTGCCTGGAGTGTCGTGTTCTGGACAGTTTTGTTTTATCGTGAAGAAGGCCGTGTTGATGCTTTGCAGAAAGGCGTTGACGACGCGGCACCATGGGTTGCAGGGGGGGTGGTCGACGCGGCACAGTAGCGTCCCGGAATTGTATCCTGATGATTAAAGATCGTTGTTTCTAGTCGAGATCCAACCGCTGTATGCGGATATCCTGGTTGCTGCAGGACAGCAGGTTTCACCGGCCAGGCTGGTAATGCCCGATACATGATGAATTCCAGTCCCGTCAGCGACAGGCCCCTGGGCTATGCTACGGCTGCGGCTGTCGTGGTGGCGAGCATGATTGGTACGGGGGTGTTCACTACGCTGGGCCTGCAGGCACAGGAACTCCACTCGGGGTTTGCACTGTTGTGTCTGTGGGGCGCGGGGGGGCTGATTGCGGTTGCCGGGGCGCTTTCCTATGGCGAGCTGGCCGCGGCCCTGCCGCGTTCGGGCGGCGAGTATCACTTTCTCGGGCGGATCTACCATCCTGTGCTGGGTATCGTGGCTGGCTGGATTTCGGTTACCGTGGGCTTCGCAGCGCCAAGCGCCCTGGCGGCCATGGCGCTCGGCGAGTACGCCGCGACGTTTACCTCCCTGTCGCCACAGCCTGTCGCGGTGGTCACGATAGTGGTCATCGCCGTCTTCCACGGCATCAGCGTCCGTCTCGGGAGACATTTTCACCTGCTGACGACGGCCCTGAAGCTGGCGCTGATAATCGTGTTTTGCAGCGCCGGCCTGCTGGTCCCGCCGGTCGGGGGCACGGACTTTGCCCCCTCGCTGGCAGGCTGGCAAGAGGTCGTCAGCCCGGCGTTCGCCTTTTCCCTGATCTACGTCAGCTATGCCTATTCCGGCTGGAATGCCGCCACCTACCTGGCGAGCGAGGTCCGGCGCCCGCAGCAGGTACTTCCCAGGGCGCTGCTGCATGGCACGTTGCTGGTTACCGCGCTCTACTTGCTGCTGAATTTCGTGTTTTTACGCACCGTGCCCGTTGCGGAACTCGCCGGCCGGCTCGAGGTCGGCACACTGTCCGCGAGGATCATCTTCGGGCCGTCCGGTGGCCTGCTGGTGAGCATCATGATCTGTATCCTGCTGGTCTCGACGATAAGCGCCATGGTGATGGCGGGGCCGCGGGTGCTGCAGGTGGCTGGCGAGGACCTGCCGGGATTACGGGTACTGGCGGCACGCACCCAGGCCGGGGCGCCGCTGCGCGCCATCGTGCTGCAACAGGTGCTCGCCATCGGTTTCGTGGTGACGGATTCCTTCGAGGGCGTGCTGTCCTATGCCGGCTTCACGCTCAACCTCATCGCCTTGCTGACGGTGGCCGGCGTGTTCGTGCTGCGTTTTACTGAACCCGATCTGCCGCGCCCGTTTCGTGTGCCCGCCTATCCACTTCTGCCGGCAGCCTTCGTACTGGTTAACGCGGTGATACTGGTATTCGTCCTGCATTCGCGGCCGCTTGCTGGCGGTGCCGGACTCCTCACCCTCCTCGCCGGCATGGCGCTGGTGATGCTGCAAAAGCGCCGCCGCGGTGAATCCGGCTGACAGGGAAATTGCGCAGCGGAATGTCGCAGCCAGCGCCCTCAGGCTGCGGGCACCGGTGCCTGGGTGGCAGGCAGGCGACGAAAAAACAGGAAGGTGGCAAGCGCTGTCGCCCAGAACATGAGGGTGGCTGCTGTGAAGAACCAGTCAAAGCCGAAGACGATGGGAATGAAGAACGAGGCGAGGGAGCCAATCGCCGCACCGATGGAATCGGCAGCAAACACGGTGAGGGGGTTTTCTGCGGCGGCCTCGAACAGGGCGGGGAAGAAACTGCCGGTAACAAACGCCACGGGCGCCAGCAGCGCGATGCTGCCCCATGGCGACAGACTGTCATGGTAGCGCAGCAACAGCAGGATAAAGAGCCCGCCGCTAACCTGGAACAGGGGTCGCAGCCGCGGCGTGATGAAGGTGCTGCCCAGACCGGAAAGGATGAGAAAACTGATCGCACCCAGCACGAGGGCGTCACGGTAGACATACAGCTTCCGGAACAGTGCAAGAATCAGGTAGTGCTCGATCACGAGAAAATTCGCGCCCACGAGCAGGCTGACCAGCAGCAGTTGCATGAAAGACCTGCCGGGAATGCGCGGGTCGCCGCGTCGTCTCACAAGCAGCAACAGCAGCAGGGCAAAAGCCAGCAGCAAACCGCCGCCAAGGGCAAACAGCTTGCCCACCTGCTGCAGCGAGAAGATATGCTGCACATTGCCGGCCAGGAACGGTTGATTGTCCCGGATAGGCATGAACGTAGCGGGATCCCAGGTTTTCGTGACGGCAACGGGCGGGGCAACAAGCATGCGGGCAAAGATCTCGCCGTACCTGTCGATGGCCGGCTGCAGGTAGAAACGCCGCACCTCGTCGAGTGTCGGCAGGTAATCGCCCTGCCTCGCTGCAAGGATAAGAAACTCGCCGGCATCACGGAAGGCGCGTACCTCGAGGCCGATCTCCGGGCGCTCCAGCGTGTGCATGTACTGTTCGGTCAGGATGGTGCGCGGGTCGAGCACGGCCGGGTACCAGATCGCCAGGATGCCTCGTTCCGTCAGCCGTTCAGAGAGTGTCCGGTAGGCCTCCAGGGTGCGGATCATGTTCCCGGGTTCCAGCATCATCTGCGGATAGCCGCCAACGCTGGGCAGGTAAATCAGGTCGAAGTGCCGATCAGTCTGCTCCAGGTAGTTGCGTGCCTCGCCGACAGCCAGCTCCACGCGGTCGTCCTCGTAGACATGGTCGAAACGCGCGGCCAGTTCGCCACGCACGGCATCGATGACACCCGGCTCGATTTCGACGGCGAGGATCTGGCTGAAATCCCGGTCCGACTTGCGGGCGTACTGCACCTGGCGGCCGCTACCGGCGCCGATGATGGCGATGCGTCCCCCGGCAGGCGCGAGTTCAACCGGCAGCATCCCGATGGAATGCGCAAAAAAGCCGTTCCCGGGAGCGAAGCGCCACTGGATGATGTCATTGTAAAACCCGATATAGCCGTCCCGGTCAGGTGCCTGCATGATTTCAATCAGGCTGTAGCGGCCCCAGTCCTGGTAGATGGTCTCATAACCCCGGTTTCTGTAGGCATGGGTGGATTCGAAGCTGCTGCTCTTGTATAGCTGCAGGAAACCGGTCTCCAGCTGTGGCGCAGCCAGCAGTGCGATGATGAGCAGCTGTTGCAGCAGCAGGATACGCTGCATCCGCAGCCCGGGTTCCAGCAGCAGCATCGCCAGTGCGACCAGCAGAAACGGGAGACCCAGCAGGCGGGTTGCGCCGAGCACTGGAAACATGAATTCGGCAAACAGGTAGGCTGCCGCTGCGCCGAACAGGTAGATCGCATAGACCACCGGCATTCGCCCGCTGAGGCTGAGTCGACCGACCTGGTAGCCCAGGTATTCACTCAAGCCGTAGGCGACAAAGAACGGCAGGAAAAACAGCGTGAAGGTGAGCATCTGCAGGAACAGTCTTTGCAGTTCGACATCGAAAAGGTGAGCCCGTAGATAGTCGAAATGCTTGCAGGCGAACATGGCGATGACGGAGAACAGCATTGCGCCCTGCAGGAGCCACAGCGTTTTCAGAAATGACGGCCTGCTGACCCGGAAAAAACTGACCCCGGCCAGCGCCCCCAGCGGGAAGCCGATGAACAGCAGATCGAAGAACAGCGACGGCATGATGAAGAAGGTGAGCAGACGGAACAGGGCGATGGTAAAAACCACCGTGGCGAAGGAGAGCAGGAACAGCGCCGCCGGGAGCTTCCACTCCTCGAGCAGTGATGCGTTATTTCGTGCCACTATCATCACGTGACCTGAACACCGGGTGATGCCTGCCAGCCCGGGTAATCTGTATTTCAGCAGGGGCAGGCGGCGCGAATGCCCGCGGTGCCAGGCAGGCATCATACATGCCCACTGTTAATTATCCTCTCCCCCGGCCGGGCAGTAAAGCCGGCTACCGTGACCATGACAGACACAGCAGACACTGTCTCTATCCAGAATCGAATGGAATGATTTGCGCTAATTCACCAGGCTGTCACGCTGGGGGGCGAAAAAGCGAAAGATCGAATATCATGATCGGATGAACCGTCTCCGGCATCTACTAGGGACCACCATAGGTCGCAAGTTGGTCGTGGCATTGACAGGTATTGTATTGATCCTGTTTGTCGTCGGGCATGTTAGCGGCAACCTGACGATCTACATCGGCCAGTCGGCGCTCAATAATTATGCGCACTTCCTGCAGACCAATCCGATGCTCTGGGTGCTGAGGCTGGTCATGCTGGCAATGTTTATACTGCATATCACGCTGGGCGTTTCGGTCATGCGGGAGAATCACCTGGCGAGACCGGAGCCCCGTCATTCAGGTCAATCATGGTATCTGCGCCTCTACCAGAACCGCATGATGATCAGTGGCCTGGTGTTGCTGGCTTTCGTTGCCGCCCATGTCGCGCACCTGACTTTGGGTGCCGGCATTGGCGAAGTGTTCCGGTTAAAGGATGCCAGCGGTTACATGGATGTTTATTCGCGAGTCGTGACCGGTTTTCACAACGCCTGGATTGCCTGGGCCTATATTGCCGCGATGCTGCTTCTGGCAATACACCTGAAGCACAGTGTGCGTGCGGTGTTTCAGACCCTGGGTTTTTCCCGGGAAAACCATTTTGAATTTTTCGAGTTCCTGTCCTGGATGGTGGCCCTGGCAGTGACGGGTGGATTCATTTCGATTCCACTGTCGGTACAACTGGGCTGGCTGACGTTGCCATGATACCCGACGCACGTGTGCCCGGTGGCGATTTGGGCGACAAGTGGGACAACTGCCTGGATAGTTTGCATCTGCTCAGCCCGGCCAACAAGCGCAAGCGGCATGTCATCGTGGTGGGAACCGGCCTTGCAGGTGCCTCGGCGGCGGCAACGATGGCAGAACTCGGTTATCGCGTGGAAGCCTTCACCTTCCATGACTCGCCACGGCGCGCGCATTCCATCGCCGCACAGGGCGGCATCAATGCCTCGAAGAATTACCCCAACGATGGCGACAGCCATTACCGCCTGTTCATCGATACGATCAAGGGCGGGGATTTTCGCGCTCGCGAGGCCAACGTCTACCGCCTCGCGCAGATCAGCGGCAACATCATCGATCAGTGTGTGGCACAGGGCGTACCGTTTGCCCGCGAGTACAGCGGTTACCTGGACAACCGTTCCTTCGGCGGCGCACTGGTCTCGCGCACGTTTTACGCCAAGGGACAGACAGGGCAGCAATTGCTGCTCGGTGCCTATGGCGCGATGAACCGGCAGATACATCGTGGGCAGGTCAGGCTGCATACGCGCAATGAAATGCTGGAACTGGTCCTGAAAGACGGCCGGGCGCGGGGCATCATCACCCGCGACTTGATTAGCGGCCGGATCCGGCGTCACATGGCCGATGCCGTGGTGCTGGCCACGGGGGGTTACAGCAATATCTTTCATCGCTCGACCAACGCCTTTGGTTGTAATGTCACTGCGATATACCGCGCCTACAAGCGCGGCGCGCTGTTTGCTAACCCCTGTTTCACGCAGATCCATCCGACCTGTATACCGGTCTTGCACGAGCACCAGTCCAAGCTGACGCTGATGTCGGAATCGCTGCGCAACCACGGGCGCGTGTGGGTGCCAAAGCAGGCAGACGACCTGCGTGAACCGTGCAACATACCGGAGGCAGAGCGCGATTATTTTCTGGAGCGCAAGTACCCTGCCTATGGCAACCTGTCTCCACGGGACATCGCGTCGCGTGCGGTCAAGGATGTCTGCGACGCAGGGCGGGGCGTTGGCACGATGAAACACAGTGTCTACCTGGATTTTAAAGACGCCATCGAGGAACATGGCATGGACTTTATCGAACAGCGCTATGGCAACCTGTTCGACATGTACCGTAACATCTGTAATGAAGACCCGTACAGGAAGCCGATGAAGATTTACCCTGCCGCGCATTACACCATGGGTGGCCTGTGGGTGGATTATCACCTGATGTCTAATATCCCCGGCCTGTTCGTTATCGGCGAGGCCAATTTTTCCGACCATGGCGCAAATCGCCTTGGCGCGAGCGCATTGATGCAGGGCCTTGCCGACGGTTACTTTATACTGCCGCAAACCATCGGGAATTATTTCGCCGTGAGTGATGCACAGCCACTGACGCTGGACGACGCGGTATTCGCTGCTGCTGAACAGGATGCGACCCTGCGCATCAACAGCCTGCTCGCGGTTGAGGGGACACAGACGGTTGCGTCCCTGCACCGGCAGCTGGGGGATATCATGTGGCAGCATTGCGGGATGTCCCGCAGAGAACAGGATTTGCGCTCTGCGATTGACCGGATTCAGGGACTCAGGGACGCGTTCTGGCAATCTGTCAATGTAACCGGCAGATCCCGGGACCTCAACCAGGCACTGGAATATGCTGGCCGCGTGGCCGATTTTATGGAGTTTGCCGAACTGATGTGCCGCGACGCACTGGCGCGTGAGGAATCCTGCGGTGCGCATTTCCGTGAGGAATACCAGAACAAGGGCGAGGCCAGGCGTGACGATGAACGATTCAGCCATGTCGCTGCCTGGGCGTATCGTGGTGAAGCCCTGCCCGAGCGGTTCGAGGAAAAGCTTGCGTTCGAATATGTCCGTCTGATGGAGCGTGATTACCGATGAAATTCGTGTTACGCATCTGGCGCCAGGCCAGCGCAGAAGTCGAAGGCCGGTTCGAAGATTACCCGGTGTCTGGAATCAGTCCCGATTATTCGTTTCTTGAAGTGCTGGACCGTGTTAACGAAGACCTGGTGTCGCTGAACCAGGAACCGGTTGCCTTCGAAATGGACTGCCGCGAGGGTATCTGTGGCGCGTGTTCCCTGATGATCAACGGTACACCGAACGGTCCGCAGCCCGCCACCACCGCCTGCCAGCTCTACATGCGAAACTTCCACGATGGCCAGACCATTAGCGTAGCGCCCTGGCGGTCAAGGGCTACGCCGGTGATCAAAGACCTGATCATCGACCGTTCTGCGCTGGACCGTATAATGCAGTCCGCAGGTTATATTTCCATACATACCGGAGAGGCGCCGGACGCCAATACCATCCCGGTATCAAAGTCGCGTGCTGACAAGGCATTCGTTGCTG
>JASFOC010000069.1:0-8689 GCA_050116715.1 Gammaproteobacteria bacterium | reverse complement strand
CGTCAGGATCAGTGCAAACTGCGCCAGTTCGAGCAGGGGTGCGCCACGGAACAGCTGCACAATGATCAGGATCGCAACCAGTCCCAGACTCAGGTAGATGAGATAGTCGCCGATGGCCAGCACCGCCTTCTGGAAATGCGACGGTGCGCCGGCACGCTGCACCAGTCTGGCGGTGCGACCGAAGAAGGTGTCGCCACCCGTTGCCGTGACCAGCGCGATCATCTCGCCCTGTTTGGCCACCGATCCGGAATACGCAATCTCGCCGGTATTCTTGTCCACCGGCAGCGATTCGCCGGTGAGCGCTGACTGGTCCACGCTGAGATAATCGCACTCCATGAGTTTGGCATCGGCTGGAATGATGTCATCCAGCCGCAGGCGGAAGACGTCGCCGGGCACGAGTTCCGCGGTGTCGATTTCTTGCCATTGCGCGTTGCGCAGGGTGCGCGCCCTGAGAGCCAACTGATGCCTGAGCGCTTCCAGCGCATTGGCGGCCTTGAACTCCTGCCAGAAACCGACGACGGCATTAAACACCAGCAGGACAAGGATAATGACGAAATCGTCCCAATGGCGAACTACTCCGGAGCGGATGGCGGCGACCTCGATCATCCACGGGATCGGTCCCCAGAAATAGCCCAGAAACCGCGTTAACGGACTGACCTTCTTCTCTTCCAGGGTGTTGCGGCCAAACTCGCCAAGACGTTTTTTCACTTCGGTCGTGCTCAGACCCTTTCCACTGCTCTCGATCCGCCCGGTCACCTCTTCTATAGTGAGGCATTCAACTTGTTGGCTGTCGATGCTGTGTTTGTCGTTCGCGCTCATGTCGGGTATGCCCTGTCAGTCCTCAGCCTGTGGTTTCATCGCTGCAGGCGCTCTACCTGTTAGCGCGTGAATATGGTAAATGCCGAAGCAGCATCTGTGCCGGCTCGATCGCGCACTGTTTCTTCTTGGGAAATTTCTGACTACCCCCACAGACCGTGAGCGGACGTGGGCATAGCACCCAGTGCTGTGCGGAATAGTACCCACCGGTCACCGGTTGCAGGACACGAGGCGTTGTGTCCGGTTGCGCTGAAGTTCTGGCGGTCAGGTCCGGTCAATGCTCACATGGCATTGAACCAGAGGAAGAATTTCCGCCCGGTATCCGGTGGGGTGAACACGGACACAGGCCGCGGTCGTTGTAGGCACGTTTGTTGCTCGAGAGCGTTACAGACAACGGGTGAAGTCACCGATTGCGTGTCAGTCGGCGACGGTTACTCAATGCCCGGATCAGGCTCG
Source organism: Gammaproteobacteria bacterium (assembly GCA_050116715.1). Lineage (GTDB taxonomy): Bacteria > Pseudomonadota > Gammaproteobacteria > UBA9214 > UBA9214 > UBA9214. The sequence continues at coordinate 7,417 of JASFOC010000069.1, read as the reverse complement.
GAAATCGCCTGCAACAGCGTGGCAGATATCACTACGGGTGTGGATGCTACGGCTGCGGCAGACGCCAGACGTGCGCGGCACAGACAGCCGACGCAAGGGAAACGAAACCGTACTATGAAGTAACAGACAGCGTTTCCGCGCCAACCGATTCCAGAAAGCCTTGGACAGCCCGGGTAAATGAACCGACAGGGCGCAGGACCGGAACTCCGGTCCCACACTCTGCAAACACAGGAGCAATGATGCAGGCTCTGATCCGCGCACTGCAGAAGGCATCCGAGACGCAAGGAGAACACCTATGCACCAGCCGATCATCTCTGACACCTCATTCGATTGGGAATGCGACGCAAGGCCGGCGCCGCCCCCGGTGCTGCGGGAGCTGGCGGAGGAAGCGGGCGTGCGGTTTAATGGCGACGCGCCGTGGGACATCCAGGTGTTCGACGAACGCGTGTATCGGATGATCCTGTCCCACGGGTCGCTGGGTTTCGGCGAGGCGTACATGGCCGGGCTATGGGGCTGTGCACGCCTCGATGAACTGTTTCTGCGCCTGCTCAGCATCGACGCCGATGAGCGGCTCGGCGGTTGGGCGCGGCTGCGGATCATGGGAGAAACCCTGCGCCAGAGTCTGCTCAACCTGCAATCGAAGGGCCGCGCCTTCGAGGTGGGGGAACAACACTATGACATCGGCAACGATATCTTCGAGGCCATGCTCGACCCCACCATGAGCTATTCCTGCGCCTACTGGGCCATGGCGGGCAACCTGGAGCAGGCCCAACGCAATAAGCTCGACCTGATCTGCCGCAAACTGGAACTGGCGCCCGGTGAACGCCTGCTGGATATCGGTTGCGGCTGGGGCGGTTTGGCACAGTTCGCGGCAACTCACTATGGCGTGGAGGTTGTTGGAATCACGATCTCCAGGGAGCAGCGGAAGCTGGCCCGTGAGCGTTGCACCGGACTGCCGGTGTGCATCGAGCTGATGGACTACCGCGACCTGACCGGAAGCTACGACAAGGTGGTGTCGGTCGGCATGTTCGAACATGTGGGGCCGAAGAATTACCCGACCTACTTTGACATGGTTGGCCGAGTGCTCAAGGACGACGGCCTGTTCCTGCTGCACACCATAGGCAGCTACACCACGTCGCTGACTACCGACCCGTGGATCGAGAAGTATATCTTTCCCAACAGCAAGTTGCCGTCCGCCCAGCAGATGACCACAGCGCTGGAGGACCGACTGCAGCTCGAGGACTGGCACAACTTCGGCCCGGATTACGACCGGACGCTGATGGCATGGTGGAACAACTTCGAACGCGCCTGGCCGTCGCTCGAGAGCAAGTACGGCAAACGCTTCTACCGCATGTGGAAGTACTATGTCATGTGTTGCGCCGGATTTTTCCGGTCCCGGCAGGGCCAGCTCTGGCAGTTGGTGTTGAGCAAGCGCGGGCGCGCCGGGATCTACCGTTCGGTGCGCTGACGGGTATTCACCCTGCAGACGCTGCCGGCGTTTGATGAGCCCTTCGTCGCCGAATGGATATCACATGAAAGATTCTGGCCCATTATGTCGCTCAACCGTCGCCTGTCTGGAAATGCGGGCCAGGGGATCCTGCCGGTAGTACAGGCGTAACTGCCTGTAAACATCAGGATACAGGTGATTCAGGCGTTCGGGTTGCTGGAAAAAAACTTCTGTAAGAACGGCGAAGAATTCCGCGGGAGTTTCGGCAGCATAGGGATCAATGGCCGTGTGGTGGTGGCGTTCGACCTGGTGATACAGGTTTTCATAGGCCTGCGACAGGGTAGCCGTCCATGCTTCACGGACCATGCCGTAGTGCAGGGGCGGCATACCATTGGCCGCACCATTGAGCATGTCGAGCTTGTGTGCAAATTCGTGGAGGATGACATTGGACGCCGGCCCGTGCGGACTGGCTCCCGCTCTTGCATCGGACCATGACAGGATTACAGGTCCACGGCGCCAGGCTTCGCCGGCGAGTGCCCGGCGGGTTTCATGGACAACACCGCTGCTATCGTATTCTTCCCGACTGACGACGAAGGTGTCCGGGTAGACAATGACCTGGCTCCAGCCACGGAAGTATTCGAGGTCCAGATTTAGGATCAGCAAGCAGGCCTGTGCAGCGATATAAACACGCATGGACGAATCGACGCTCAGGCCACCCGCGCCGGTGATGGTTTTTTCATGCAGGAAGAGGCTGGCAAGCCTGCGCAGACGATGCTGTTCCTGGGGATCGAGGTAGGATAGAACCGGTACAGACGCGATAGTATCGTGCCATAACGGATACGTGATACGTGAGCGCAACAGGACATGCTGCAGCCAGGCACGGTAGAGGTGTTTGAGCATGGATTGATATTCCTGGCCTCATTTTGTGTATTACCGCCTGTTGCAAATGAAGCGATTAACGGCGAAACGTGGTTGCTTGGCAGCCGGGGCAGGAGGGTATTTTACCTGCCTTGTAAAAGTGCAGTATTTCCCCGCAATGATCACAGATCAGCGTGCCTGCGCTGGTGATTTCACCGGTTTTGTAGATGAATGCCTGCCGGACATTTTCCTTCATCAGCAATGATTTGACCGTGGTCTTGTCTGCAGCCTTCAGTAGCAGGTCGAGTGTGGTGCTTTCAAGCAGTGTTTCTTCGAAGCCAAGCCAGTCCTTGAGTTCATGCCCGGTTTCAGAAAGGTAGCTGACCGTATCATCCAGATCACGCTTCAGCCACTCGGAGACCTTTGCGGCATCATCTTTCGACAGCTCTTCGAGTTCGACCGCTTTATCTTTGGCTTCATCGACCGCCTTGTGAAGCAGCGAGCCGGTTTTTACCTCAGCCGTGTGCATATTTTCCGCGGCGCGCTCAAACATTTTCTCGTACGCGGCACAAAGCGCGTCGATGGGGTTGTTGTGTGACGATGAGATCATGTCTTTCTCCGTGGTGGATGAATCCTGTCCGTGGGGAGGCTCGGATCAATATGCCTTTCCCGGTTTCCGGCTGCGCGCTGCAGTTATCCGTGTTTCGTAGGGTGCCGCACCAGGCATATTTTTTCGTGCTGGCTGAACAGGCTGCATCTGTTCGAGCACTGGAGCCGTAAGGGCTTCCGTATGCGAGCAAGCCTGTTCGACTGATACCTGGGAGATCTGCCTTCTACGCAGGCTCATGAGTAAAGCCGCTTTGCACCTGCCGTGAGCAACGGGAGTGTCACGCGTTTAATGTGCGGGTTGAGTCCGAGAGGCTTAAGGAACATGCGTGCAGCCATCTCGTACGGGTAGTACTGGCGTGCGAGCTCGACATAGTGTTTGCGAAACTTCCGGTACGTGTCTTCGTAGAAACGTCGACCCGGGTGAAGCTCCAGATACACGTGCTTGAAGGCATAGTAGGCGTCTTCATTTTCGATTTCCCGAGCCCGATGCCACAAGGTGCGTGCCACATCATAATAACCGTGCGACTCACGAACCTGATACTTCAGAAAGAAATGGTAGAAATGGCCGTAGTGTCCGATCTCATCACTGCGGATACGAGACAATAGCCCGGTCAGCACCGGTTCCGGGCTGAGTCGCGAAAGCATGGTATACAGGCTCGCGGTACCGGTCTCGACAACGCAGCGGGCGGCGAACTCAAGCGTCTGAGACGGCCCGAGAAGTTCCGGTCGGCAAAATCGAGCGTAGTCTGCGGAAAAACGCAGAAAGCTGCAGTCCCAGGCAAAATCAGGCCACACAGTGTTCACGTACCGCCTGAGCGCCGCCCCATGCTGGATTTCCTCGTGCTGCCAGTCATGCACGAGCCAATGGGTTACCTCGGTATCGTCGTGATAATACTCCAGCAGGTTGCGTGTATAGAGGTCGGAATTGATCTCGACCAGTGAAGCCGCGGCCAGCATGTAGAACAGATACGGATCACTCGCTATACACGTCGGGTCAATCGTGTCGTAGGGAATGTCGGCTAGGGACCAACGACCGCGTTCTGGCTTGTGCCTCTGCAGTTTGACCTGCAGGTCAAACAACTCCTGTTTATATACTCTGTTGGACGGAGTGGACGGATAGTCCTCGGTATGATTGTCGATGGCGGTCATGCCGGGTGTCGCCTTTCAGTCGTCATCAGGAATTCTCCTCGCCGCAAGGGCCTGCTTGTAACGGCACGTGTACGATGTGTCAATGCAGCGTCTGTGCCAGTTCAAATAGTCGTTGATTTGTATTGGGAATGTCTCTGGAGCCTCTGACGGTCGCGGGCAGTAGTGGGTATAACACCCGGTGGCACGTGCAATAGTACCCACAGGCAGACGGTTGAACACCGCGGCACAGCGGTTCGGGTTCAGTCAGGATATTGAGGCGTGCCTGGTCAACTTCCGCATGACATTGAACGAAAAGATAAAACGCTATCGAGAATCCTGAAAAGATCACGCAATGTGCAGACGGTTGTGAGAGCAGGTACGTATGTTGCTTGAAAGTGTTAAAGGTGATGGACAGGGTGGCAGTCTGCAGGTTCGTCGACGACTTTCACTTCAATGCCCGGATCGGGTTCGAGCGGTCGCCTGAAACATCGTGGTACGCATCACTGCGAGGGCTGGGCAGCGATGGCGGTTGCACAGGTCAAGTCTGCCGGGGTTTGAATGGCTGTGCATGGAAACAGAAGCGTAACATGAAGCGAGTGATACCAAGGAGATTGTCGCGATGGCTATTTTCAGGCATGGCAGTGCTGGTCAGCGGCTGCCATCCTGCGCACTGGCCAGTGCTCGATCCGGCCGGCCCGGTCGGGCTGGGCGAGCGCAATCTCATTCTGGTGGTGATCGGGCTGATGCTGCTGGTTGTCATCCCGGTGTTTGTCATGACGTTCTGGTTTGCGTGGCGATACCGGGCGTCGAACCGCCAGGCCGTCTATGCACCCGACTGGGCCGACTCCAGCGTGTTGTCGCTGCTGTTCTGGCTGGTGCCCGGTATTCTCGTGGCTATCCTGGGCGGCATTGCCTGGTTTTCGTCGCATACACTGAGTCCCTATGAACCTATCGATACGGGCGTCGAGTCGCTGACCATCCAGGTTGTTGCGCTCGACTGGAAGTGGCTGTTCATTTACCCCGCGCAGCATATTGCCAGCGTGAACCGGGTGGTGCTGCCAGCCGGTGTGCCGGTGGACTTCAGGATCACCTCCGACACGGTGATGAATGCGTTCTTCATTCCGCGGCTGGGCGGACAGATCTACGCCATGGCGGGTATGGAAACGCAGCTGCATCTCCTGGCCGATGAACCCGGTACCTATTATGGCGAGAATACCCAGTACAGCGGCCGCGGCTTTCCCTATCAGCATTTCGAAGCCGTGGCGGTGCCTGATTCCGACTTTGCGGCCTGGGTGAAAACTGTCCAGGGCCGGCATCACCCTCTGGATACGCGCAGTTATGCGCAACTCGCGAGGCCGAGTGTCAGAAATGCGGTGGTTGAGTATTCGCCTGTGAAACCGCAGTTGTTCGAGGATGTGATGAGTAAATACGAGCACGTTGGTGCTGCGACTATCGGGACGACACCCCGATGAACCGGGATTGAGAGGTTATACGTCATGTTCGATCACTGGCTGGGACAATTAACCATCAACGCGATCCCCTACGAGAACCCCATCATCATGAGCGCCGCGACATTCATGGCGCTGGTGACGCTGCTGGTGCTGGGTGCAATCACGTTCTACGGCAAATGGACCTGGCTCTGGAAGGAATGGCTGACCAGCCTCGATCACAAGAAGATCGGCAGCATGTACGTCATTCTGGCCATGGTCATGCTGCTGCGTGGCTTCGTGGACGCGGTGATGATGCGCGTGCAGCAGGCGATGTCCGCGGGTGCCGACCCGGGCTATCTGCCACCGCACCATTTCGATCAGATCTTCAGTGCGCACGGCACCATCATGATCGTGTTCATGGCCATGCCGTTTCTGACCGGTTTGATCAATATCGTGGTACCGCAGCAGATCGGCGCGCGCGACGTGGCCTTCCCCTTCATGAATGCGCTCAGCCTGTGGCTGACGGTCGCCAGTGCCATGCTGATCCTGCTGTCACTCGTGGTGGGTACGTTCTCGCGGGCCGGCTGGACGGGTTATCCGCCGTATTCCGAGCTGCAATACGATCCCGGTGTGGGGGTGGACTACTGGATACTGCCGCTGGTTATTTCCGGGGCCGGCACCACGATGACGGGTATCAACTTTATCGTCACCATCCTGCGCAAGCGCGCACCCGGAATGACGCTGATGCGCATGCCCCTGTTCACCTGGTCGGCGCTGTGCACCAGCGTCCTGATCGTGCTGGCGTTTCCGGCGCTGACGGTGGTCACCGTGCTGCTCGGTCTGGACCGCTACGCAGGCATGCACTTTTTCACCAACGGTCAGGGCGGCAACATGATGAACTATGCCAACCTTTTCTGGATCTGGGGGCACCCCGAGGTCTATATCGTTATCCTGCCGGCGTTCGGTGTGTTTTCCGAAGTGATCTCGACGTTTTCCGGCAAGCGTCTGTTCGGTTACAGAATGATGGTCTATGCCGTCGCCGCCATCGCGCTGCTGTCGTTCACCGTCTGGCTGCACCACTTTTTCACCATGGGCGCCGGGGCCAATGTGAACGCATTTTTCGGCATTACCACGATGCTGATCGCCATCCCCACCGGGGTGAAGGTCTTCCACTGGCTGTTCACCATGTACCGTGGCCGCATTCGTTTCACAGCGCCAATGCTGTTTTCCGTGGGGTTCATCCCGGTGTTCGCCATCGGCGGCATGACTGGTGTCGTGCTGGCCGAGCCGCCGGCCGATTTCATGATGCACAACAGCGAATTCCTGGTGGCGCATTTCCATAATATGCTCATTCCGGGTGCGCTGTTCGGTTACCTGGCCGGCTATATGTACTGGTTTCCGAAAGCCTTCGGTTTCAGACTGAACGACCGCTGGGGATGCGTCGCATTCTGGAACTGGCTGCTCGGTTTCCTTCTCGCGTTCATGCCGCTGTACCTGCTGGGCTTCATGGGCATGCCGCGGCGTATGGAACATTACGGCAATCCGGCGTGGCAGCCGTACCTTGTCGTGGCGGCCGTCGGGGTGGTGTTTATCGCATTCGGTATCCTCGCGCTGATTGTGCAGCTGCTCGTGAGTATCCGGCATCGCCGTGAGAACCGCGACCTGAGCGGTGATCCCTGGAACGGGCGCACGCTGGAATGGGCGACGGCTTCGCCTCCGGCGCCGTATAACTTTGCTGTTCCTCCGGTAGTCACAGGTATCGACGCCTTCGCGCGAATGAAGCAGGCGGGCACCGCGTATCTGCGCCCGGACTCGTATGAGGCTATTGTGCTTCCCAGGAACTCGGCTGCAGGTTTCGTGATGGGTGGAATCGCATTCGGTTTTGGTTTCGCCGTGATCTGGCACATCTGGTGGGCGGCCATCGCCGCCGCTCTGGGCCTGCTGG
>JASFOC010000068.1:0-8796 GCA_050116715.1 Gammaproteobacteria bacterium | reverse complement strand
CAGGGATTGCGGATTGAGAAACGGCAGCATGCCCTCTATCACGAACACCAGCGCAAGCGCGCTCAGGAGATCGTTCCAGTTGAACCCTGTCATCCGGAAAAGGCCACGCGCCTGTCACCCCGAATCCATGCTCCCGTACCAGGACCAGGACTATCTGGCGGTGTCGGTACCGAAATACTTGAAGAATTCAGAGTCCGGTTCGAGCACCAGTACGTCATTCTGGTTTGCCAGCGCACCGCGATAGGCATTCATGCTGCGGTAGAAATCATAGAACTCCTGGTTCCTTGAGTAGGCCTTGCCATAGATCTCGGTGGCACGGGCATCACCCTCACCCCGGGTCACTTCCGCATCACGCCTGGCCTCGGCAAGCAGCACGGTACGTTCCCTGTCAGCGACGGCCCGGATACCCTTGGCGGCCTCCTGGCCCTGGGCGCGGTGCTCCGCTGCGATACGTTCACGCTCGGCTCGCATGCGCTCGAATACAGAACTGCGGACGTCCTGCGGCAGCTCGATCTGCTTGATCCGCACGTCAACGATCTGGATACCGAAACCCTTAACCTGCTCATTGCCGGTGCGCGTCAGGCTGTCCATCATCTCTGCCCGGTCATCCGCAACCACCTGGCGGATGGTTCGCTGGTCAAACTCCAGCTGCAAGCCGTTCTTGATGATCTGCAACAGGCGCATGTTTGCCTGGCGCTCGTCACCCATAAAGGTCGTGTAAAAAGTGGCAGGATCGCTGATGCGCCATTTCACGAAAAAGTCCACGGTGACGTTTTTCTTCTCACCGGTCAGGAACCGCTCCGGACGGGTGTCCAGCGTGAGGACGCGCTTGTCGAACTTGCGGATATTGTTGATGGGCCAGGGGGCCTTGAAATGCAGGCCCGGCTCGTAATCCGAGGCAACGATTTCACCCAGACGGAACTTGATGGCAAGCTGGCGCTCGTCGACGGTGAAAAGCATGCTCAGGCCAATCAGCAGGGCGAGGCCCACCAGTATCATAAGGATTCTCGCGATCATCAGCGGCCACCTCCTTCTCTCGGGGTTCTGCTCCGCAGCGGTCCATTCTGCCCGGTATTTGCAGGCGCCATGTTGATATCCACACTCTCAATGTCAGTTCTGCCGCCGGTCTGCCTCTCCATCAGCTTGTCCAGCGGGAGGTACATCAGGCTGTTGCTGTCCGTCACCTGCAGCAGCACCTTGCTGTTATTGGCCAGCACGTATTCCATGGTTTCCAGGTACATGCGCTTGCGGGTGATTTCCGGTGCCTTTTCGTATTCCTGCATCGTCTGCAGGAAGCGGCTGGTCTCACCCTCGGCCTTTGCGATCACCTGATCCCGGTAGGCCAGGGCCGCCTCACGCATTTGGGTCGCATCACCACGCGCCTTGGGCAGGATATCCAGCGCGTACGCCTCTGCCTGGTTGCGATAACGCACCTGGTCCTCGCGTGCCTTGATGGCATCCTCGAATGCACCCTGGACTTCTTCCGGCGGCTGCGGGTCCTCCAGGTTGACACTGGTGAGTATCAGCCCGGTCTGGTACTTGTCGAGAATCGACTGGGTCAGTTCCTTGGTCTGCTGGACGATGCCGGCTCGGCCGCCGGTGAGAAACTTGTCCATGGGGATGGCGCCGATAACTTCACGCAGGGCACTCTCGGCGGCCTCCTGCAGGGTGAAGTCCGGGTCCCGCACCTGGAACAGGTACTCCCTGGCGTTCCTGACCTGGTACTGAACGGCAAGTCCCACCTGGATGATATTCTCGTCCTTGGTGAGCATCTTGGCACGGTGGCTCACGGTTCGCAGCTGGTCTACATCCACGATGTCCACCGTTTCGACGCCGCGCAGGTACCAGTGCGGTCCCGGCATGGTGATGGTGCTGAACTTGCCAAAGCGCAGCACCACGCCGCGCTCGGCCGGTTCGACAATGTAGATGCCGGACAGGACCCATGCCACGACCACGGCGACAAGAATGAAGCCGAGGTTAAACGGGCTTTTGCCGCCCACGCGCTTGCCCCCGCCACCCAGGATGCTGTTCATCCGGTCGCGCAGCTTGCGTGCCATTTCGTCGAGGTCGGGAGGACCGTCACCGCTGCCCTTGCCGCCCCACGGGTCCCGGTTACCACCGCCCGGTTCATTCCATGCCATACCTGACTCCAGTCAAATCAATTGTATCCACCCGCCATTGCATCAGCATGCCGGCCAGCGAGCGGGTAAGTTTAAGAAGCCTGCGCGGTGCCCGCAACATTATTGGCCGCATCATTTGCATCAACGGCGGCGTGAAACACACAACCCCCGCCTGAATCACGAACAAGTTTGTCGATATTGCGTTGCGCCATGCAGATTTCCAGCCAGCAGTTGCCCTGATCGTCTACCTGCTCGGATATTACCTGCCCGATACTATACAGGGATGAGCGTGTGCTGCCCGCCTCGGGCGGAATCTGCAGCCAGCCATGCACCTGGGTGCCGTGAAAGTGCTGCGTAAGCGCTTCGGTCAACAGGTCCAGGCCTGCGCCGGTTACCGCCGAGACCCAGACACGGTCAGCGTTGCCGTGTTCATCGCGTTCCAGCCGTGGTTCGGCGTCACTCAGGTCGATCTTGTTGAATACCCGTATCTGGGGAATGCTGTCAGCGCCGATTTCCTGCAGCACCTCGTTGACCTGGGCAATGTGCGACTGCTTGTCCACGTCCTGTGCATCCACCACGAGCAGCAGCAGGTCGGCCTTGCTGGTTTCCTCCAGGGTTGCGCGGAAGGCGGCCACCAGGTCGTGCGGCAGGTGGCGGATAAACCCGACGGTATCCGCCAGCACCAGCGGTCCGACACCGGGTAGCTCGATCCGCCGCAGGGTTGGATCCAGCGTCGCAAACAGCTGGTCCGCGGCATAGGCATGGGCACCTGTCAGCGTATTGAACAGGGTGGACTTGCCGGCGTTGGTATAGCCAACCAGCGATACGGTCGGCACGTCGGCACGCTGCCGGGCACGCCGTCCCTGGTCGCGCTGCCGCTCCACCTTCTCCAGCCGCCGGTTGATCATCTTGATGCGCGCATTGATCATGCGCCGGTCCGATTCCAGCTGGGTTTCACCCGGTCCACGCAGGCCGATGCCGCCCTTCTGGCGTTCCAGGTGGGTCCAGCCACGAATCAGGCGGGTCGAGAGATGCCGCAACTGTGCCAGTTCAACCTGCAGCTTGCCTTCGAACGAACGTGCCCGCTGGGCGAAGATATCCAGTATCAGGCCGGTACGTGCCAGCACCCGGCAGGACAGCTGGCGTTCCAGGTTGCGTTCCTGGCTCGGTGACAGTGAATGGTTGAATATGACCACGTCCGCATTATGGGTTTCGACGGCAACACGGATTTCCTCGGCCTTGCCCTGGCCGACGAACAGACGTGCCTCGGGCGAATTACGGGTGCCCGTGACCGTGACGACCGGCAGGGCACCTGCAGAACGAACGAGCTCCGTGAATTCCTGCAGATCTTCCTTGCCGGCGCCTTCGGGAAAGTTCACATGGACGAGAACAGCACGTTCACCGCTTTCAGGGCGTTCGAACAAACAGGCACCCCGTTATCCGCATCTGGAGATCAGGCATTCCCGGGATCACCGCTGCCCTGGGCGTCATCCGGCCCTGCAAGCCGCACGTTGCGCGCCGGGACCACCGTTGAAATCGCATGCTTGTATACCATCTGGCTGACCGCGTTCTTGAGCAGCACGACAAACTGGTCGAAAGACTCGATTTGTCCCTGCAACTTGATACCGTTTACCAGGTAGATTGAAACCGGGACTCGCTCTTTGCGCAGGGCATTCAGAAAAGGATCCTGCAAAGATTGTCCTCTATTCATTTCATTTCTCCTTTTTCTTTTCCCGGAGACCATACCGTCACACCGGCGAAAATATTATTTGTTTAATAATGCTGGATAATCTCACAAACACGCCTGCGAATGATACTAAATTTCCTGCACAATCACAGGGTTATTTTTTGGCTTGAGCCACGCCGCGATGCGTCCGGCCATCCGCTCGGCGAACAGGGCATCGCTGGCCGGAAAATACTCGATATTCGCCTCGCCCCGTAACCAGGTCAACTGGCGCCGCGCATACTGCCGGGTTGCCACGATGGCCCGCTCCGGGAGTTCCTCGCGGCTGATATTGCCAGACAGGTGGTCCCATACCTGCCGGTAACCGACAGCGCGCATGGCCGGAAGTTCTGTTGTCAGGTCGCCGCGCTGGTACAGGCCGCGCACTTCTTCTATCAGCCCGGTGGCCAGCATGGCATGGAAACGCGCGGCAATGCGCGCATGTAACGCGGTCCGGTCATCCGGCAGCAGTGCCAGCTTCAGCAGACGGTATGGCAGCCCGGCATCACGCCCCCTGGCGTGCAAGCGGCTCATCGGTTCACCCGTCTGTTCATAGACTTCCAGCGCCCGCAATATGCGCTGCGGGTCGGTGGCATGGATCCGCGCTGCCGCCACAGGATCAACCCGTGCCAGGCGGGCATGCAGGGACGCAAGCCCGTCCCTGCGGATTTCTGCTTCCAGCCGGGCCCGGATCTCCGGGTCAGAGGCCGGCATGTCGGACAGCCCCTGCTCGAGCGCGCGAAAATACAGGAAGGTACCGCCAACCAGCAGGGGAATGCGTCCGGCCGCAGAGATTTCGGCCATGGCTGCCAGCGCATCCGCGCGGAACTCCGCGGCAGAATAGGCCTCGGCCGGATCACGGATATCGATCAGTCGATGCGGTGCGATATCGAGTATCTCCGGGCCCGGCTTGGCGGTACCGATGTCCATGCCGCGATAGACCAGCGCCGAATCGACACTGATGATTTCCAGCGGCAGGCGCCGCACCAGTTCCACCGCTGCCCCGGTTTTGCCGGACGCGGTCGGCCCCATCAGGAAGATGGCCGGTGGCAGTGTGTCATTCATTGGCAATGTTCAGCTGCAGCCCGGGGTGGCGTTGTCGGGTCATTCAGCCGCCTGTTTCCGGCACGGCGCCCTAGCGGCCTCGCATGAATAGTTTATCCAGCTCATCCAGACTGACCTGCACCCAGGTCGGACGTCCGTGGTTGCACTGACCGCTGCGTTCGGTGATCTCCATTTGCCGCAGCAGGGCGTTCATTTCGTCCAGGCCCAGGCGCCGGTTGGCTCGCACCGAACCGTGGCAGGCCATGGTGGAAAGGAGTTCGTTCACCGCCTCCTCCACCCGTTTGCTGGCGCCATGCTCCAGCAAGTCGGCCAGCACGTCACGCACCAGCGCGGCGATGTCCGCATCCCCGAGCCGTGCGGGCACCCGGCGCACCACGATCTGCTCCGGGCCCATGCGATCGATCTCGAATCCCAGTTCGCCAAACCAGTCCTGGTGCTCCTCGCAGGCATCTGCCTCGCGCTGGCTGACAGCCAGGCTGACCGGCACCAGCAGCGGCTGGGAACGGATACCTTCACCGGCCTGCGCTGCCTTGAGGCCCTCGTAGGTAATGCGTTCGTGTGCCGCATGCATGTCCACCAGCACCAGTCCCTTGTCGTTCTGGGCAAGGACATACACACCGTGCAGTTGTGCCAGCGCGTAGCCCAGCGGGTGCTCGCCCGATTCTGCTGCAGGCGCGGCCGGCAAGCCGCGGTCGGGGATCGGCCGCGGATGCAGGGCGGCATAGCGGGTCAGCTGTTCCTGCACCCCCAGGGACATCCGTGCCTGCTGCGGCGCCCCGCCACCGCCATGCTCGACCTGCAGCGCCTGCAGCGGTCGGGATGGTTGCGGCGGCGGTTGTCCAGCTGACGGCCGCACCTGGGCGAGCGCCTCGTGCAAGGTCCTGAACAGGTAGTCGTGCACCAGCCGGCCATCGCGAAACCGCACCTCGTGCTTGGCTGGATGGGCATTGACATCGACGCTCGCCGGGTCGATATCGAGAAACAGCACGTAGGCCGGATGGCGACCATGAAACAGCACATCCTGGTAGGCCTGGCGAATGGCATGCGTCACCAGCTTGTCGCGTACCATGCGGTTATTGACGTAGAAGAACTGCAGGTCGGGCTGGCTGCGGGAAAAGGTCGGCATCGCGACCCAGCCACGCAGGGACAGGCCGGCTGCCGCATGATCGATATAAATCGCCTGTTCCATGAAGGCCCTGCCGCACAGCTCGGCCACGCGGCGTTCCTGCTGTTCCCGGGTCGACGCACCCGGCAGGTGCAGTACCGGGCGCTGGTTATGCTGCAGCTTCAGTGCGACCGGGAAACAGCTCAGGGCAAAGCGGCGTACCAGGTTATCGATATGCCTGAATTCGGTGGTTTCAGCGCGCAGGAACTTGCGCCGCGCCGGGGTGTTGAAAAACAGGTCCTTGACATCGACCGTGGTGCCCGGCAGGTGCGCGACCGGGGCTGCCTTCAGCTGCCGGTCAGAGCCATCGCTCTGCACGCTCCAGCCGGAGGCTGCATCATGGGTACGGGAACTGAGTTGCAGGCGTGACACCGACGCGATACTGGGCAGTGCCTCGCCGCGGAATCCAAGGCTGCTGATGTTTTCCAGGTCAACCAGGCTGGCGATCTTGCTGGTCGCATGTCGCGACAGGGCCAGCGACAGTTCGTCCTGGTGTATGCCGGCACCATCGTCCCGCACCCGGATGCGCTGCCTGCCACCCTGCTCGATGTCGATCTCGATACTTCCGGCACCGGCATCCAGGCTGTTTTCCAGCAACTCCTTGACCACGGAAGCCGGCCGCTCGATGACCTCGCCGGCGGCGATCTGGTTGATCAGTTGCGGAGCCAGAACCTGAATATGCATCAAAACCGGCACCGGGACAGGCAAGCACCTGTCCCGGTGTCATCTCCATTTGCAGATGCCCGAGGTCGCCGCCACGGAAAACGCGGCACCGCGTCCGGACCTGCCTGGTTAGCGGATGCACAGATTAAAACAGGCGCTTGCCTGCCAAGGCAAGGGGAATGTGGTGAGGACTGGGGGCCTGCAGCACACCCGTGCGGGCATGCAGTCTGGCCGCCGGGGTTTGGGTTCAGCTGCCGCGTGAAGGCGGGATACGCAGCGTATCCCCGACCTTGAGTGTATCGGACTTCAGGCTGTTATAGCCACGCAGGCTGTTGAGGCTGACCTGGTAACGCCTGGCAATGTGGCCAAGGGTGTCGCCGCGCTTGACGACGTACTGTTGCGCCACCCGCTGTGTTCCCGGTGGCGGGTGCTTGCCGAAATAGTCACGCACCCCCTTCAGCATGGCATCCGCCAGGGCCTGCTGGTGGCGCTTGTCACGCAGCTTGTTCTCTTCGGCGGGATTGGAAATGAATGCCGTCTCCACCAGCATGGAAGGAATGTCCGGTGACTTCAGCACCACGAAGGCGGCCTGCTGCACCGTTGACTTGTGTGTCTTGCCAATGCGCTTGAGCTCGGCCAGCATGTTGTCAGCCACTTCAAAACTGGCCTCCATCGTTGCGGACTGCGACAGGTCCAGCAACACCTCGGCGAGCAGGTCATCCTTGTCATCCAGGCTCACGCCACCTGCCAGGTCCGCGGCATTTTCCTTCGCCTCCAGCCAGCGGCCCATTTCCGACGAGGCACCCCGGTTTGACAGCACGTAAACGGAGGAGCCATGCGCGCGCGAGTCCTTGAAACCATCCGCGTGGATGGAAATGAACAAATCGGCCTTGTGCTGACGGGCCTTGTCGATGCGCTGCCGAAGTCCGATATAGTAGTCACCCTCGCGAATCAGCACGGGCCGCATACCGGGCTCCTGTTCAATCAGCCTGGCCAGTTGCCTGGCGATGGCAAGCACCACATCCTTTTCGCGTGTCCCGCGGCGTCCGATGGCACCGGGATCATCGCCACCATGGCCGGCATCGATTGCGATGACGAGGTCACGGGTCGAACTGGACACTGCCCGGGTGGCCTCGGGATGGGCTGCGACGGGCTTCCGGGAAGGCTCGCTGATCTTTTTTTCATTCTTGCCGGTTTCGTACAGATCGACCACCAGGCGGTGACCGTACTGGCCATTGGGCTTCAGGCTGAAACTGCGCGGCCGTGTCGGCTGCTGCAGGTCGAATACAATGCGCAGGGTATCCGGCTTGTTTCTGGCGACACGCACACCCTTGACCAGACCGCCGGATACTGCATCGGCCTTGAGCGTACCGGCAGCCCGCCCGGCGGGGACGTCAATGACGACACGTTCAGGATTCTGCAAGGTGAACAACTTGTAGGTGTGTGGCCCGCTGACATCAAACACGACGCGCGTGTTATCGGGAGCCGCCCAGAGGCGCACGCTTTTGAAATCGACTGTGCTGTCTGCAAGAACTTGCCCTGCCAGACAAAGCAACGAAACGGCCAGCAGATTTCTCAGTAAACGCAGCACATCCCTATCCCCCATACGTTTCGGGGAATTCTAGCCAATAGCCGCCGGCAATTGCAACAAATACTGTTAAAACTCTTTGGGATAGCCTCCAAACCTTGAAAAGCAATCGAAGAGCCGCTGCTAACGTCAAGAAATCATCACGGATCGACTGCGGACAACAGGTGTTCACCTGCCGCTGAAATCGCGTGCAGATTGACCACGCGTCCGGCTTCGGCATAGTCAATGTGGATCTCGAGATCCGGCGCCGGCAGCACCGCTGCGCCCCTTTCCGGCCATTCAACCAGCAACAACGCCTGTTCTCCCAGCATATCCCGCAGCCCCAGCCATTCCAGTTCCTCGGCAGAGCCAAGGCGGTACAGATCGAGGTGATACACTGTTCCTGCAGCCAGCAGATACGGTTCGACCAGGGTGTAAGTGGGACTCCTGACCTTGCCCTGGTGGCCCAAACCGCGCAGCAAGCCGCGCGCCA
>JASFOC010000067.1:0-8858 GCA_050116715.1 Gammaproteobacteria bacterium | reverse complement strand
GTGCTGCGCCGTATCGAGAACTATATCCCGACCATTGACGAGCTGAATCTGCCACCGGTGCTCAAGAACCTGTCCATGACCAAGCGCGGGCTGATCATATTCATCGGTGCAACCGGCACCGGTAAATCCACCTCCCTCGCAGCGATGCTCGGCTATCGCAACCAGCATGGCACCGGTCATATCATCACCATCGAGGACCCGATCGAATTCGTGCACGAGCATGCGGGTTGCATCATTACCCAGCGCGAGGTGGGTATCGATACCGAGTCCTACGAGGTGGCGCTGAAAAACACCCTGCGCCAGGCCCCGGATGTCATCCTGATCGGCGAGATTCGTGACCGCGAGACCATGAACCACGCCATTGCCTTTGCGGAAACCGGCCACCTGTGCCTCGCCACCCTGCATGCCAACAACGCCAACCAGGCCATGGACCGTATTATCAACTTCTTCCCGGAGGAACGCCGGCCGCAGCTGTTCATGGACCTGTCAATGAACCTCAAGGCATTCCTTGCGCAGCAACTGATCCCGAGCGCGGATGGCAAGGGTCGCCGTGTATGTGTCGAGATCCTGCTGGGTACGCCGCTGGTCCATGATGTGATCCGCAAGGGCGAGGTGCACAAACTCAAGGAAATCATGAAGCAGTCCGGTCAGCAGGGCATGGTGACCTTCGATCAGGCCTTGTTTAACCTGTACAAGGCGGGTGAAATCACCTACGACGACGCGCTGCACTATGCTGACTCCGCCAACGAGGTGCGCCTGATGGTCAAGCTGGACGAAGGCGACGTCGACAAGTATGCGGTCGCCATGGACAACGTCTTCCTGCAGGAACAGGAATAACCAGGAAAGCCTGCGCGGGAGCCGGTCCGGTTCCCGTGCAGGCTGGCAGCAATATTCCCGACAGTGTTTCCGCACCCGCTAATGCGGGTTGCCCCAGTCGACGAGCCGTGCGTCGAACACCGGTCCGTCAACACACACCCTTTTCATCGCCGGGCCATCCGCCGTGTTCAGGCGTACCGCGCACCCGGCGCAGCCACCGACGGCACAAGCCATGTATTCCTCCAGCGAGACCTGACAGGGCAGATTGTATTCCTCAGCCAGCCTGGCGGTTGCCGCCAGCATCGGGTGCGGCCCGCAGGCAAACAGGCTGACTTCTGCCCGCGACTGTGGCGTCAAGGCATCCAGCCAGCAGCGGGCAATATCCGTGATGTAACCTTCGTGGCAGCCCGGATAGCCCTGCAGGCTGGCCAGCCGGCAGGGTACCCCCCAGTCTTCCAGCAGCGGCATCGAGGCGATGACCGCCTCCGGCATTCCGGGCAGCAGGAAGCGGGACGGTTGCGGTGTGAAGGGGAACGGAACTTCCGAACCCATCATGACAACGGGTTGCCAGTGTTTGTCCTGTCTTAACCTGTCTGCCAGAAATATCATGGGAGGGATACCAACACCCCCGCCAAGCAGCAACGTCCGTGGCCGTGTTCTGTCAGGGACAAACGGCATTCCGATAGGGCCGAGACTGCTGATGGTATCGCCGGCGCAGCGTGTGGCGAGCGCCCGCGTTCCCGTACCGACTACCTTGTAAAGGAAATCCACCCAGCCGGCTTCGGCGTCCACCCGCATGATTGACAGGGGGCGGCGCATGGGCAGGGCGGGATCGCATTGCAGGTGTGCGAAATTGCCCGGTGTTGCATGTGCTGCGCACAACGGTGCCTGTATTCTCAGGATGTATTGCTCACCCGGATGGGATTGCTGGTGAATAACGACGGCATCCTCGACGAATATTGTGTCGCGGTGCGCCCGACTGGCTGGTGCCTGCATAGACTGGTCCACTACTCGGTATGGTGTGATCGGGAACTGCGCCGGCAACCGCCGGCATGTATTCAGCACTGCCGGGCGTTACCGGCGACGGGCAGTTGGCAGACTGGAATATAGCAAAGCTGCCGGTCGGGGAGAAACCGCCGGCGGTCAGGTGTCGAAAAGTTTTCGCAGACCTGCCTCGAACCCGACGCCGGGCCGCCACTGCAGAATTTCAGCGGCTGTACTGATGCTGGCACGGGAATGCCGGATGTCACCCTGTCTGCCTGGCAGGTAGCGGGGCGCAAATGGCTGGTCTTTGATCTTACAGATGGTTTGCAGCAGGCCGTTGATCGTGATAGTGCTGCCGGTTGCCACGTTGATTGCCCGGCCGGGTGCCGTCGGCGCTGTTGCGGCACGTATATTGGCCTCGACCACGTCGGAGACGTAGACGAAATCCCGGGTCTGCTCGCCGTCACCATAGATGGCGGGCTGCCTGTTCTGCTGCAGACAGTCGGCAAATATCGATATCACGCCGGAGTAGGGAGATGACGGGTCCTGGCGCGGACCGAAGACGTTGAAATACCGCAGGGAAACAGTCTCCAGCCCGTACAGGTGCCAGTACATCTGGCAGGCGTGCTCGGAGGCAAGTTTGTCCACTGCATAGGGTGACAGTGGCTTGAGCGGCATGTTTTCCTGCTTGGGCAGTTCCGGCAGGTCCCCGTAGACGGCTGCCGAGCAGGCAAACATCACGCGCCGGGTGCCGGCATGGCGTGCGGCTTCCAGGACATTGAGTGTGCCACGGTAATTAACCCGCTCGCTGGCGAGCGGGTTGCCCACGGTTTCCGGGACCGAGGCGATGGCAGCCTCGTGAAACACAATGGCGACATCCTGCATGACATGGCTGACAGTTTCGAAGTCCGCGACATCTCCGCTGATGACCTCCACCCGTGATGATTGCGGAATGTTTTCCCGCTTGCCGGTGGAGAAATTGTCCAGGATGCGGACCCGGTAGCCGTCCGCGAGCAGACGCTCCGTAATATGGGAGCCGATGAAGCCGGCGCCGCCGGTAACCAGGGCCAGTTTGCCGTCTGTTGTTTCAGTGCCTGTTGTTTCCATGCTTATCAATATCCTGTCTGCCCGGATGGCATGATAGCAAGACAGGCACCATGATGTATGTTGTTCATGCGCCTGTCTGCAGGGTGCCGTCTTCCTCGAGGAGCTCTTCCTTGTCAATCAGACTGAGACCGGAACGGCCTGCCTTTGCAGCAGGCTGTTCGCTGTTCAGGCTGAGTGTGAGGCGCAGATTATTGGGTGAGTCGGCGTTCTTCATGGCCTCGTCCATGCTGATGCGGCCGGACTTGACCAGCTGGTACAGCGCCCGGTCAAAGGTTTGCATGCCCAGACCCTCGGATTTCTGCATCACTTCCTTGATTTCATGCACGTCACCGCGGCGGATCATGTCCTGTACCAGCGGCGTGCCCAGCAGGATCTCGATGGCAGCGGCGCGCTTGCCGTCGACGGTCTTGATGAGCCGCTGCGAGACGAACGCGCGCAGGTTCAGTGACAGGTCAAGCAGCAGCTGGTTGCGGCGGTCTTCGGGGAAAAAATTGATGATCCGGTCCAGTGCCTGGTTGGCATTGTTGGCATGCAGCGTTGATATTGCAAGATGCCCGGTCTCGGCGAACGCGATGGCATGCTCCATGGTCTCGCGGTCACGTATCTCGCCGATCAGGATGACATCCGGCGCCTGCCGCAGCGTATTTTTCAGTGCATCCTCATAACATTCCGTGTCGACGCCGACCTCGCGCTGGTTGACGATGGAGCGCTTGTGATTGTGGACGAACTCGATCGGGTCCTCGATGGTGATGATGTGACCGGCGCTGTTGGTATTGCGATAGTCGATGAGCGATGCCAGTGAGGTGGACTTGCCCGAACCGGTGGCGCCGACGAACAGCACCAGGCCGCGCTTTTCCATGATGACCCTGGTCAATGTCTGCGGCAGCCCCAGGTTTTCCCAGTCCGGTATCTCGGTTTTGATGTTGCGGATCACCAATGAGATGCTGTTGCGCTGGCGGAATATGTTGACGCGAAAGCGCCCGATACCGTCCTCCGATATCGCCAGGTTCATTTCCGGCCTGTGCTCGAATTCGCTGATCTGTTCAGCACTCATTACCGAGTAGGCAATGCTTTTTACCTGTTCCGGTGCAAGCGCAGTGTCTTCAAGTGGCAGGAGTGAGCCATGAACCTTTGCGCTGGCCGGTGCACCGCAGCTGAGGTAAAGGTCTGAGGCGTCTTTTTCAACCATGGTTCTGAGATACGACCTGAAATCCATATTTTCCCCTCGGCTTGTATATAATCCGGAAGCTAAACCTGTCGGCCACCGAGCGTGCAACTTAAACCATCATGAAGTCCCTGGCGACCATACCCGAGCCCGTCAACCGGCAGCCCGCGACAGCGATGCCGGCAGAACTGCGGGATGGCCTTGGAGATGCCTGGGAGGCATTTGTCGAGTCTTCCCGGGATGCGAGACTCAAGGTTCCCGGTAATCCGGAATTTCGCAATTACCTGCAGCGTGTCTGGGCCTGCAGCGAGTTCGCTGCACAGGCCTGCATCCTTGAACCCGGGCTGCTGTTCGAGCTGCTTTCCAGTGGTGACCTGCTGACCGCCTATACTGCAGGCGAACTTGACTCAAAGCTGGCAACCCGCCTCAGAGACGGCGTCGACGAGGCGGGTTTGAGCGGGGTGCTGCGCAACTTCCGCCGCCGGGAGATGTTGCGCATCGCCTGTCGCGACCTGGCGGGATGGGCGTCGCTGGGTGAAGTGCTTGATGATTTGACGGGGCTTGCCGATAGCTGCATTTCCCGGGCGCTTGCCTGGCTTGGCGGAAATGCATTGCAGCAAGCCGGTGGACGGGCAAAAAAACTCACGCCTTCCCTTGTGGTCCTGGGTATGGGCAAGCTGGGTGCCGGGGAACTGAATTTCTCCTCGGATATCGACCTTATCTTTGCATACCCACCGGGCGGTCCGGGTTGGCCTGGCGATCTGCCGGAACCGGAAGCATTTTATCTGCAGCTTGGCCGCCAGTTGATCCGGGCGCTGGGCGATCGCACCGAACATGGATTCGTGTTTCGTGTAGACATGCGCCTGCGGCCCTACGGAGACAGCGGTCCGCTGGTGCTGAACTTCGATGCGCTGGCAGATTACTACCAGTTGCAGGGGCGCGAGTGGGAGCGCTATGCAATGATCAAGGCGCGCCCGGTGGCCGGGCCGGCAGCGGCTGCGGAACAACTGATGCAGTTGCTGCGGCCATTCGTTTACCGGCGCTACCTCGACTTCGGTGCCTTTGAGTCATTGCGTGGCCTGAAGGAGCAGATTGCCCGGGAAGTCGAGCGCAAGGGCATGCGGGAGAACATCAAGCTGGGGCCCGGCGGGATCCGCGAAATCGAGTTTATCGTGCAGGCCTTCCAGCTCGTGCGCGGCGGGCGCCAGTCTGCGCTGCAGCAGCGCCCCGTGCTGGATGTGCTCGGGGCGCTGGTCATGCTGGGCTACCTGCCGGAGGATGTTGCCCGGCAACTGGCACAGGCCTATGTATTCCTGCGTCGCACCGAGAACCGCCTGCAGGCCTATGACGATCAGCAGGTTCACTCTCTGCCCGAGGACGATACCGGCAGGGCACGGCTGGCATTTTCCATGGGTTATCCCGGCTGGGCAGAATTCGCTGCCGCGCTGGCGGCGCACCGCAACCTGGTGCAGCAGCAGTTCGAGCTGGTGTTTGCGGCGCCGCGTGACAAGGCCAGGGCCGGGCAGGAACGCAGGACACCCGGACTGGAGGATGTCTGGCTTGGTACGGCGGGCAGGAAGACGGCTATCAGGGTGCTGGCGGCGGCGGGCTACCCGGATGCCGAAGAAACCCTGCAATGGCTGCAGGCCTTCCGCGAGGGTGCGGTAACCCGGTTTCTCGGTGAGCAGGGTCAGCAGCGGCTCAATGACCTCATGCCCCAGCTGTTGCAGGCGGCTGCCGGGGAGTCTGAGCCGGCGGAGGTCCTGCGGCGCCTGGGCGAGTTGCTGGAAGCCATCGCCGGCCGCACCACTTACCTGTCGCTGCTGGTGGAGAATCCGCTGGCACTTTCGCAGCTGACCCGCCTGTGTGGTGCGAGCACCTGGGTCGCGGCACAGCTGGCGCAACACCCGATACTGCTGGATGAGCTGCTGGATCCCCGCGCGCTTTATGACCCCCTTGACAGGCAGGGGTTGCAGCGGATGCTGGCGTTGCGCATGTCCGGCATTCCGGCAGAGGATCTCGAACAGCAAATGGACAGCCTGCGGCAGTTCCAGCAGGCGGCTGTGCTGCATGTTGCCGCCACTGACATCGTGGCCGGCCTGGCGCTGGCGAAAGTCGGTGATTACCTGACCTGGATCGCCGAGGTCGTCCTGGAAAAAACCCTGCAGCTGGCCTGGGACCACCTGGTGGCACGGCATGGCCGCCCGCTCTGCAAGGTGAACGGGAAGCGGGAGCAAGCCGGCTTCGCCATTGTCGCCTACGGCAAGCTCGGCGGTTACGAACTTGGCTACGGTTCCGATCTCGATGTTGTCTTCCTGCATGACAGCAGGGGTGAGGAACAGCAGACTGGCGGCCCCCGCGTGTTGGGCAACAACGAGTTTTTTACCCGCCTCAGCCAGCGCATTATCCATATCCTGAATACATTCACCTCCGCCGGCATTCTCTACGAGGTCGACATGCGGCTGCGTCCCAATGGTGCATCCGGCATGCTGGTCAGCAGTCTGGAGGCGTTTGCGGATTACCAGCGACGCAGTGCCTGGACCTGGGAGAACCAGGCGCTGGTTCGCGCACGCGTGGTCTGTGGTCCTGAAGAAATCGCGCGCAGTTTCGAACGCATCCGTGCAGAGGTGCTGGCGCGGCCGCGCGAGGCAGGGGAACTGCGCCGGGAAGTGGTGGAAATGCGCGAACGTATGCGCCAGGAACTGGACAAGTCAGATGCGGACGAGGTCGATCTGAAGCAGAGCCGGGGCGGTATCGTTGATGTTGAATTTATGGTTCAATGGGCTGTGCTGCTGTGGTCGAACGTGCAGGCGGAACTGCTCAAATTTACGGACAACCTGAACCTGCTGGATGCCTTCGCATCGCACGGGCTGCTGCCCGGGGAAGACGTCCGCCTGCTGGCGGAGGCCTATTGCGCAATCCGGCAGCGTATCAATCACCTGGCCTTGCAGGAAAAACCACCGCTGACCGGCACTGATGAGCTGGTTGAGTACCGGGAGGCTGTCGCCCGCATCTGGGACAGGTTGCTGGGGGATGATAAGTGAACAGTGAAAAGAGAAAGGTGAGACGTGAAAAGCCACGGAGAGTCCGATCAATCCGTCATTACCTGAACAACCTTCGACTTTTCACTTTTTACTTTTCACTATTTACTCGGTTTTTTCGGAGAATGATGTATGTCAATGTCTGATCGGGACGGGGTCATCTGGATGGATGGTGAACTGGTGCCGTGGCGCGAGGCACAGGTTCATGTGCTGACGCACACGCTGCACTATGGCATGGGCGTGTTTGAGGGCGTGCGTGCCTACAAGGCGCGGCAGGGAACGGCCATCTTTCGCCTGCCGCAGCATACCCGCCGCCTGTTCGGCTCGGCGCATATCATGAAGATGCCGGTGCCCTGGGACCAGGAGACGATCAACGCAGCGCATAGAACCGTGGTGCGGGAAAACGGGCTGGACAGTGCCTATATCCGCCCGATGTTTTTCTACGGGTCCGAAGGCATGGGTCTGCGCGCCGACAACCTCAGGGTGCATGCCATCGTGGCCGCCTGGGAATGGGGCGCCTACCTCGGTGCCGAGAACATGGAAAAGGGCATCCGTATCAAGACCTCCTCGTATACCCGCCACCACGTCAACATCACCATGTGCAAGGCCAAGGCCAACGGCCATTACATCAACTCGATGCTGGCGCTGAACGAGGCGCTGACCTCCGGTTATGACGAGGCCATGCTGCTGGATGTCGACGGGTTTGTCGCGGAAGGCAGCGGCGAGAATATTTTCATCGTGCGCGACGGTGTGCTGTATACGCCTGACCTGACCTCCGCGCTCGAGGGCATCACCCGTGACACCATCGTGCAACTGGCGCAGGACCTGGGATTAACGGTGCGCGAGAAGCGCATCACCCGCGACGAGGTTTACCTTGCTGACGAGGCCTTCTTTACCGGCACGGCCGCCGAGGTGACGCCGATCCGCGAGGTCGATGACCGGATGATCGGGCAGGGCTGCCGTGGGCCTGTGACAGAACGCCTGCAGACGCTCTATTTCGATGTGGTCCATGGACGCGAGGACAAGTACAGCGACTGGTTGACACTGGTCTAGCCCGCTTTTCTGGACGGTCGGCGCTGGAAGATCATATTCCGTTGAAGGATCGGGGCGTGGCGAACAATCAGAAACGATGTGGTTCACCGGGACGCCTGTCACGGTGAGGGTTTCGGATTAGCCACCGGACTGACAGATACGGGGGTATCTGTATGCGATCACTGCTTGTCATAGCGCCATCATGGGTTGGCGACATGGTCATGGCGCAGAGCCTCTTCAAGGTGCTGAAGTCAGACGACCCGGCGCGGGCGATCGATGTACTGGCACCAGGCTGGACCCTGCCCCTGCTGGCGCGCATGCCGGAAGTGCGCACTGCCATAGACATGCCGCTGGGTCATGGCCAACTGCAGCTGGGAACGCGCCGCCGCATCGCCGTCGGTTTGCGCGACACGCATTACGCGCAGGCCATCGTCCTCCCGAATTCACTGAAGTCCGCACTGATACCGTTCTGGGCGCGGATCCCACGGCGTACCGGCTATGTCGGGGAAATGCGCCAGTGGCTGCTGAATGACTGTCGCCGGCTCGACAAGCAGCGTCTGCCGATGACCGTGCAGCGTTTCGTGGCGCTGGGTCTGCCGGATGGCGTTGCGTTACCCGAGCCGGTTCCATATCCGGCGCTGGTATCAACGCAGCAGGACCAGCACGCAGCGGCGGACCGGTTGGGTGTCTGCAATCAATACAAGCCGGTGCTG
>JASFOC010000066.1:0-8892 GCA_050116715.1 Gammaproteobacteria bacterium | reverse complement strand
AACCCATTCCATTTCCGCCGGCCTCGATTACCCCGGTGTCGGACCGGAACATGCCTGGCTGAAAGACAGCGGGCGGGCACAATATGCTGCAGTGACGGACAGCGAGGCACTACAGGCCTTTCACCAGCTGACCCGCGTGGAGGGCATCATGCCGGCACTCGAATCCAGCCATGCACTGGCCTATGCTACCCGCCTGGCGGCCACTATGGGCAAGGACGGGATCATCGTCGTGAACCTGTCAGGTCGCGGTGACAAGGATGTGCATACGATTGCCGCGCTGGAAGGGATCCAGGTATGAGCCGTATCGCTGCATGTCTGTCCGATCTGAAATCGCGCCAGCGCAAGGCACTGGTGCCCTATGTTACGGCAGGGGATCCGCAACCCGATGTGACGGTCCCGCTGCTGCATGCCATGGTGCAGGCTGGTGCTGACATGCTGGAAATCGGTGTGCCGTTTTCCGATCCCATGGCCGACGGCCCCGTCATTCAGGCAGCCTGCGAGCGCGCCCTGAGACACCATGTGACCCTGCACCAGGTGCTCGACATGGTGCGAGAATTCCGCCAGCAGGATGACAAAACGCCTGTCATCCTGATGGGCTATCTCAACCCGATTGAGGTCTGGGGCTACACAGACTTTGCACAGGCTGCTGCTGCAGCCGGGGTGGATGGGGTTCTGACCGTGGACATGCCGCCGGAAGAAGCGGACGGGCTTGCCAGGGCATTCCGGGAAAACCAGGTTGACACCATTTTTCTGCTGGCCCCGACCAGTGATGCCGAACGCATGCGCAAGGTTGGCGAGATGGCCAGCGGCTTTCTTTATTATGTCTCCTTCAAAGGCGTTACAGGCGCCAATCGCCTAGACGTGCAGGCTGTTGCCACCAAGCTGGAAGAACTGCGCAAGTTCACCCAATTGCCGGTAGGCGTGGGCTTCGGTATTCGTGACGGGGCGTCAGCGGCGCAGGTGGCACAGGTTGCGGATGCGGTGGTTGTTGGCAGTGTCCTGGTCAGCAAGGTAGCCGAACTCGCCGACCAGCCGGCAGCAATACCGGTGCAGGTTGCGGCAATTGTTGGCGAATTGCGCGCGGCCATGGATGCCGCCGGCGCCAGCTGACGGCATTTGTTTTTATTCGAACAGCATCTACAGGTAGAATTGCATCCATGAGCTGGTTCAGCAAACTCGTTCCCTCGAAAATACGCACCGTCGGCGGCAACAAGCGCACCGTGCCGGAAGGCCTCTGGGTCCGGTGCGACGGTTGCGGCGCCGTCCTTTACCGGTCCGAACTGGAGCGCAATCTGGATGTCTGTCCCAAGTGCAGTCATCACATGCGCATCGGCGCACGCCTGCGGCTGAAGATGTTTCTGGACGAGAACTCATCCCTGGAAATCGGCGCCGATCTCGAACCGCTTGATGTGCTGAAATTCAGGGACAGCAAAAAATACAAGGATCGCCTCAGCGTGGCACAAAAGGAAACCGGCGAGAAAGATGCGCTGATCGCGATGCAGGGGACCCTGCATGATATTCCGGTCGTCGCTGCCGCGTTTGAATTCCGCTTCATGGGTGGGTCCATGGGTGCGGTGGTCGGCGAACGCTTCACCCGCGCGGCCAACGTGTGCCTGCAGGAGCGCAGGCCCCTGATATGCTTTTCCGCCAGCGGCGGGGCCCGCATGCAGGAGGCACTGTTCTCGCTGATGCAAATGGCCAAGACCAGCGCGGCCCTGGCAAAACTTTCCGAGGCCGGCATACCCTACATTTCTGTCCTGACCGATCCCACCATGGGCGGTGTTTCCGCCAGCTTCGCCATGCTCGGGGATATCAATATCGCAGAACCCAGGGCCCTGATTGGCTTCGCCGGGCCACGCGTCATTGAGCAAACAGTACGGGAAACCCTGCCGGAAGGATTCCAGCGCAGTGAATTTTTGCTGGAACACGGGGCAATCGACATCATCGTCGACCGCCGCGAAATGCGCGAGAAGGTCGCCAGTCTGCTGTCCATGCTCATGCACATGCCCGTCGCCAGCTGAACCGGCAGGATCAGCGTGCATTGACAGGCATATGCCCGACGATGCCCCGTTTCAACACGCTGCCAGCCTGGCTGGCGTGGCAGGAAACCCTGCACCCGAAAAAAATCGACCTGGGCCTGCAACGAGTCGCTGCCGTCGCTGGCCGGATGGGGCTGCTGCAGCCTGATTACGCTGTCATCACAGTCGCGGGCACCAATGGCAAGGGTTCCAGCATAGCATTGCTCGCCGCCATCCTGGGCGCTGCCGGATATCGGACCGGCAGTTACACATCACCGCATTTGCTGCGCTACAACGAGCGCATCAGCATTGCAGGACAACTCGCAAGTGACGACGAGCTTTGTCATGCCTTCGACTGTGTAGACCGTGCCCGTGGCCAGGATACACTGTCCTATTTCGAGTTCGGTACGCTCGCAGCACTGCATCTGTTTGCGGCGGCAGACCTTGATATCGCCCTGCTGGAAGTCGGCATGGGCGGACGGCTGGATGCTGTGAACATTATCGATCCCGATGCTGCCCTGGTGACCTCCATCGATATCGATCACAGTGCCTGGCTGGGGTCTGACCGCGAGACGATCGGGCGGGAAAAGGCGGGCATCTTTCGCCCGGAACGCCCGGCCATCTGCGCTGATCCCGCGCCACCGGCAAGCCTGGAAAAAACAGCAGCCGCGCTGGGTGCCTCATGGTTTACGCTCGGCCGGCAGTTTTCCTGCAACGTAAACGGGACCGGCTGGGACTGGCACGGTCCGGACAGCAGCCACCTGCAACTGCCGCCGCCTGCGCTTGCCGGCGCGCAGCAGTTCGACAATGCCGCCGGGGTATTGATGACGCTGGAGTTGCTGCGTGAACGCTTTCCCGTTTCCCGAAAGTCGATTGATGCAGGACTGCGCACCGTCAGCCTGGCGGGGCGCTTCCAGGTTGTGCCCGGGGCAGTGGAAGTGATTCTGGATGTTGCCCATAACCCGGCAAGTGGCCGACGCCTGGCGCAAATGCTTGGGGAATTACCCGCGAGCGGCAACACCTGGCTGGTAATCGGTATGCTCAAGGACAAGGATGTGGCTGCCTTCATGGCATCCCTGGCACACACGGTTGATCACTGGTGCCTGGTCAGCCTGGATTTGGATCGTGGGCTGTCTGCAGCAGAATTGCGGCGAATGCTGCCGGTTATGGCCAGTGATGCACACGAATTCCCGAACGTGGCGGCTGCCAGTCGTTATGCCCGGGGGCAGGCCGCTGCAGGCGACAGGGTAGTTGTCTGTGGTTCATTTATTACCGTGGCGGAGGCAATGTCATGTCATGTATAGTCACCGCCTGTGGACAGCTGATTGCCCAATAACCGCCCAAAAAATGCGGAGCCGCTATGGAGCAAAAACTGAAGCAAAGACTCGTTGGCGCAATAATTCTCGTGTCACTGGCCGTTATTTTCATCCCCATCATTCTGGAAGGCCCGGATGACGAATGGGCGCCGCGCAACACCAGCATGCCCGAAGCTCCACGGATGGATTACGGCGTTGATATGGAGCTTGCGTTGCCGCCTGTCGAAACGGCTGAAAGCGGGGAAATCGAAACCCGGGAATTCGCGGAGCCCGAGGTACCTGCAGCAGTACCGGAAGTCTTACCACAAGTCTCACAGCCAGCTGAGCCGGTAAAAGCCGAGCCGCCACCGGCACAGCCGGTAGCGTTGCCGGCACCTGCACCTGCAACAGCGCCAGCGGCAGCGAGCAAGAAGACTGATTTGCTGCCTGTCCCGCCGCCAGGCTGGTACATCCAGGTGGGCAGTTTCAGTCAACGGATGAACGCGGAGGGTCTGCGTGACCGGCTGACAGCGGCTGGCCATACAACCCGGCTGCAGGAGATCAATATCGGCAAGGCCGTGGTGTATCGCGTGCTGGTGGGCCCGACCACCTCTCGCGCCAACGCCGAGCAGCAGAACTCCCGACTGGAGAAACAGCAGCAGATCAAGGGAATCGTGATCGAGTATCCCGGCTAGCCGGGGCTGTTCGACATGGCGGTATCCGCAGTTGATCTGCTAAAATACGCACACAATGATAATTTCAGTTGAAGTCAGGGGGCCGGGCGTTCCGCGCTCACATATTCAGAGGTAACTATGACGATGGCCTGGATTGATGTGGTGATACTGGCGTTGATTGCCCTTTCCGCGATACTCAGCCTGTTCCGCGGGTTCGTCAGGGAAGCAATGGCGCTGGCCACGTGGCTGGTTGCGCTCTGGGTATCCATGGCTTTCTACGAGGAACTGGCCACCTGGCTGGCGCAGTGGATCCAGGTTCCTTCCGCCCAGAAGATCACCGCTTTTGCACTGCTGTTTATCTGTGTCCTGCTGCTCGGCACCCTGGTCAACTACCTGGTAAGCAAACTTGTCGAGCGAACCGGATTCAGCGGCACCGACAAGATGCTGGGAATCGTGTTCGGTGTCGCGCGCGGCGCAGTCATTGTCGCCATTCTGGTTTTGCTTGCCGGGCTTACACCCATCCCGCAGGATCCGTGGTGGCAGGACTCCCAACTGCTTGGCTACTTTGAGGAACTGGCACTGTGGATGCGCAGCTTTTTACCCGCAGAGATCGCGTCCAGTATCACCTACGCTTAGCCAGGATCGCAGTCCGCGACAGAGGATAGACTATGTGTGGCATCATCGGCGTGGTTGCCCATGGTACTGTTAACCAGGCAATCTACGACGGCCTGACGGTATTGCAGCATCGCGGTCAGGACGCGGCGGGCATTATCACCTCCGACGGACAACGCCTGCACCTGCGCAAGAGCAACGGTCTGGTGCGCGACGTCTTTCATACCCGCCACATGCTGCGCCTGCTCGGCAACATGGGCATCGGGCATGTGCGCTACCCGACCGCCGGCTGCGAAAGCTCGGCCGAGGCGCAGCCGTTCTACGTCAACTCGCCCTACGGCATCAGCCTGGCCCATAACGGCAATCTCACCAATGCGGACAAGCTGAAGCAGGAACTGTTTCGCGAGGACCTGCGGCAGATCAATACAGACTCTGACTCCGAGGTGCTGCTGAATGTCCTCGCCCATGAACTGCAGCGTTTTGCCAAGCTGCACATGGAAGTGGATGACATCTTCAACGCCGTGGCAGGATTACACAAACGCTGCCGCGGTGCCTACGCCGCGGTCGCAATGATCACCGGCTACGGCATCCTTGCGTTCCGCGATCCCTTCGGGATTCGTCCGCTGGTATACGGCAAGCGGGAAACACCGGCGGGTACCGAATACATGGCGGCATCCGAGAGTGTCGCGCTGGACGTGCTGGGTTTTGACCTGCTTGGCGATGTTGACCCGGGTGAGGCGATCTTCATATCCCTGGACGGGCAAATCTACCGGCGGCAGTGCGCGGAAAATCCGGTCATGTCGCCCTGCATTTTCGAGTACGTTTACCTGGCAAGGCCGGACTCCATTATCGACAATGTCTCCGTGTACAAGGCGCGCCTGCGCATGGGAGAAAAGCTGGCCAGCAAGATACTCCGCGTCTGGCCCAACCACGACATCGACGTCGTGATCCCGATCCCCGATACCAGTCGTACCTCGGCCATGCAACTGGCATACAACCTTGGCATCAAGTACCGCGAAGGGTTCATCAAGAACCGCTATATCGGGCGCACCTTTATCATGCCCGGCCAGCAGCAGCGCAAGAAATCGGTGCGCCAGAAGCTCAACGCCATCGACCTGGAGTTCAGCGGCAAGAACGTGCTGCTGGTTGACGATTCCATCGTGCGCGGCACGACCTCCTCGCAGATTATCGATATGGCCAGGGATGCCGGCGCCCGCAAGGTCTATTTTGCCTCGGCCGCACCACCGGTGCGATACCCCAACGTGTACGGCATCGACATGCCAAGCCCCGATGAACTGATTGCCCACGGACGTACCGAAGAAGAGGTATGCAGAGAGATCGGTGCGGACTGGCTGGTCTTCCAGGACCTGGGCGACCTGATCGAAGCAATCAAGAAGGGTAACAATGTCATCAACAGCTTCGATGCCTCCGTCTTTACCGGTGACTATGTTACCGGTGATATCGGTGACGACTACCTGAACGACCTGCAGGCATCACGCAGCGATGCCGCCAAGCATGGCCGCCGCAAGCGTGATGATGAAGTGATCGACCTGCATAACAGCGCCTGAGAGGACGGCACGCAATATTGACAGGCACACGGTGCTCGACTAGTGTGGTATTGCATTTGCGCCGATTTGATTTCAGCTTGCGGGCGCCTGACAAATTCAGCTAAAGCGACGGCACCTGCTTTCGTTTGGCTGAAAGCGGGTTTTTTTTTGCCCGTAAGGCAAGTCGCAACAGCGATATCCGGAATGGACGGGAGAGTGATTATGCCAGCATATGACGAGTTCAGTTTCGAAACGCGCGCGGTACGCGTCGGACAGCGGCGCACCCTGGAAAGCGAGCATGCAGAGGTTATTTTCCCGACATCCAGCTACGTATTCGCAAACGCGGCCGAAGCCGCCGCCAGGTTTGCCGGTGACCAGCCGGGGAACATCTACTCACGCTTCACCAATCCCACCGTCAGGACATTCGAGGAACGGCTGGCCTCTCTGGAAGGGGGCGATAGCTGTGTTGCCACCGCGTCCGGCATGTCCGCGATACTCGCAACGTGTGCCGGCCTGTTACAGGCGGGAGATCATATCGTCTCCTCACAGAGCATCTTTGGTACGACTACCGTGTTGTTTTCGACCTACCTGGCACGTTTCGGGATACAGACAAGTTTTGTACCGCTGACCGACCTGGCCGCCTGGGAGGGGGCCATCCGTCCGGAAACCCGCCTGCTGTTCCTGGAAACCCCGTCAAACCCGCTCACCGATATCGCGGATATCGCGCAACTTGCTGCCCTGGCACGCAGCAATGGCTGCCTGCTGGCCGTGGATAACTGTTTCTGCACACCCGCACTGCAAAAACCGCTGGCACTGGGCGCCGATATCGTGATTCACTCCGCCACCAAATACCTGGACGGGCAGGGGCGCTGTGTCGGTGGTGCTGTGGTGGGTGACGCCGAACGCGTCGGCAAGGATATCTACGGTTTTCTGCGCACTGCAGGCCCCTGCATGAGCCCGTTCAATGCATGGGTATTCCTGAAGGGACTGGAAACCCTGGCGCTGCGCATGCAGGCGCACAGTACCGGCGCAGTGGAACTTGCAGAGTGGCTGGAGCAGCAACCCGGGGTGGCCCGGGTGTTTCATCCGGGACTGGCCTCGCATCCGCAACATGCGCTGGCGGCCAGCCAGCAGACCGGCTTCGGCGGGATCGTTTCCTTTGAACTTGAGGGGGGCAGGGAGGATGCGTGGACGTTTATTGATGCCACGCGCATCTTTTCCATCACCGCCAATCTGGGTGATACCAAAAGCACCATTACCCATCCCGCAACCACCACGCATGGCCGGCTCACACCGGAGCAGCGCCAGGCCACCGGCATCTCCGAGGGCCTGATTCGACTGGCAGTTGGACTGGAAAACACGGCAGATCTGCGGAGTGACCTGGAGCGCGGGCTGGCGGCAGTCGCGGTCTGACGGTAACGCAGCGAGGCGCCGGGATTACCACGCTGATGGAGAGCCTGTTTGAGCATGCCCGTGACTGTATTGCCGCAAGGAATCCGGATGAAAAAGTCGCGCTTACCCGGCAGGTGGCCGGCGTCTGGCGGTCAGGCGGGTATACACTGACGGCAAGCACTTCACCGGCGTTGATTGCTGTGCCCGGGCGGCCGGAAAAACCCGAACTGGTGCACCCGACACAGCTCAAACGTCGCAAGCTCTCAACGCCGGCGGGACATGCCGCATTTCTGCACGCACTGGCGCATATCGAGTTCAATGCCATCAACCTGGCCTGGGATGCCGTGTATCGTTTCCGTGATCTGCCGGTGGGTTATTACAGTGACTGGATCCGCGTTGCCGAGGAAGAGGCGCTGCATTATGAGTTGCTTTCCCGGCGCCTCCAGGAAACCGGCCATGCCTATGGCGACTTTCCCGCGCATAACGGGCTCTGGGAAATGGCCTGCAAAACAGCGGATGACGTGTTGCTGCGCATGGCCCTGGTTCCCAGGGTACTGGAAGCACGTGGCCTGGACGTCACCCCGGCAATGATAGTGCGGCTGCAGCAGGCAGGAGACACGCGCAGTGCGGCCATCCTGGAGAGGATACTCGAAGACGAGATCGGCCATGTTCTGGCGGGCAGCCACTGGTTCCGTTATGTCTGTCGACAGCGTGAACTCGACCCGGAGCGCACATTTACCGGCTTGCTGCGAACGCACCTGCCAGGACATAAAATCCGCATACACAATCCCTCGGCCAGGATACAGGCCGGGTTTTCCGA
The DNA here is from genome assembly GCA_050116715.1 of Gammaproteobacteria bacterium. Lineage (GTDB taxonomy): Bacteria > Pseudomonadota > Gammaproteobacteria > UBA9214 > UBA9214 > UBA9214. The sequence continues at coordinate 534 of JASFOC010000066.1, read as the reverse complement.
GGAGGAGCTCGACATGCTCGACAAGATGGCGGGGCCGGCTGCATGAACAGTACGCAGCGAGGCGCGGTTTTCACTGCGTGGCTTCTCGCGCTGCTGGTTGTCCTGCTGGCTGCGGGATGTACACCGCCGGCCGGGGAGAGCGACCACCAGGCTACAGTGACCCTGCTGAACTATCAGGAGCAGGAAGCCGGTGTCCAACCCTACCCGCTGCGGATACTCGTCAACTCAAGATTTCTGCGTTTTGACGATGGCTTTGACGCAAGCGATTACATGCTGATGGAGCGCGACTCACAGGCAATCTACAGTGTCAGTCATGAGGACCGGAGCATCCTCGTGATTTCCGGCTATCCTCCTGTGGATGCCCTGCCGGCAGGAATCGAGCTAAGCGAAGTGCGTGATACCGATATCGCCGCACCGAAAATCGCCGGGAAACAACCGGAATATTTGCGTTTCCTGGCAAATGGAGCGGTGTGCTATCACGCCATTGTGGTGCCGGGGCTGCTGCAGCAGGCCAGCGCTGCACTTGCGGAATAT
>JASFOC010000065.1:0-8961 GCA_050116715.1 Gammaproteobacteria bacterium | reverse complement strand
TCATGATCCTGCCGGCCTTCGGCGTGATCTCCGAGATCATCCCGACCTTCGCCCGCAAGAAGCTGTTCGGCTACAGTTCCATGGTGTACGCAACCGCCTCCATCGCGTTCCTGTCGTTCATCGTGTATGCACACCACATGTTCACTACCGGCATGCCGGTTGCCGGCGAGCTGTACTTCATGTACGCGACTGTCATGATCGCCGTGCCGACTGCAGTGAAGGTGTTCAACTGGACCGCCACCATGTGGCGCGGTTCCATGACCTTTGAACTCCCGATGCTGTGGGCGATTGCCTTCGTGTTCCTGTTCACCATCGGTGGCTTCACCGGCCTGATGATGGGCGTGGCGCCGGCCGACATGCAGTACCATGACACCTACTTCATCGTGGCGCACTTCCACTACGTGCTGGTGACCGGCGCGCTGTTCGCCATCATCGCCGCGGCCTATTACTGGCTGCCCAAGTGGACCGGGCACATGGTCAACGAGAAGCTGGGCAAGGTCCACTTCTGGTGGTCCGTGATCTCTGTGAACGTGCTGTTCTTCCCGCAGCACTTCATTGGTCTTGCAGGTATGCCGCGCCGCATTCCGGACTACTCACTGCAATTCGCTGACTGGAACATGATCTCCAGCATCGGTGGCTTTGCCTTCGGTCTGGCCCAGGTGTTCTTCGTATACATCGTGATAAAGACCATCCGTGGCGGCGAGCAGGCCACCGGTCAGGTATGGGAAGGTGCACACGGCCTGGAATGGACCGTGCCATCACCGGCCCCGTATCACACTTTCGAGACTGCACCGGAAGTCAAGTAGCACGCCAGGGCACGGGTGGATGGATGCCGCCCGTGCCCGCCCTGAGACTGACGAGCACAGCATGACACAGCAAGAACTGAAGCGCCGCAACAGCCGCAAGACCCTGACCATCGTGATCCTGGTGCTGGTTGTCGTGGCTATTTACATCGGCAGTTTCTTCGTGGTGACCGGCTGACATGGATAACAGCGAACGCGCTACAGCCAACAGTCGCGTCGTCAGGCGCCTGCTGTTAGCAGCCGTCGCCATGTTCGGCTTCGGCTTCGCGCTGGTGCCGCTGTATGACGTGTTCTGCGATATTACCGGCATCAACGGCAAGACCGGGCGTATCGAGCTGGAGGCGGCACTCAGCCAGAAGGTGGACGCGGAGCGCATGGTAACGGTCGAGTTCCTGTCTTCGGTGCGCAGCGACCTGGCATGGGATTTCAAGCCCGTCGTCAGGCGGGTCAAGGTGCATCCGGGCGAGGTGACCGAGGTTAATTACATGGCCAGGAACAGGACCGGCGAGGCGGTGGCGGGACAGGCGGTACCCAGCCTGGCGCCGGGGCTGGCGGCGAAATACTTCAACAAGACAGAATGCTTCTGCTTTACCCGCCAGACGCTGGGGCCGAACGAAGAAAAACTTATGCCGCTGCGCTTCGTGGTGGACCCGGAACTGCCGGAGGAGATCGGGACGGTATCCCTGTCCTATACCTTCTTCCCGGCAGAGTCAGGCGAGCCGGCGGGCAGGCAGGCGGGTGTGATACAAGAACTGCAGGATACAGCGGGCGCCGCCAGCGGTGCGCAACTGTAGGGTCAACAATTTTTTACTGAACATTTTGAACACAAAGGGAGTCATCAATGTCAGCATCTAAAGGGGGTTACTACCTGCCGGAGCCCAGCCACTGGCCTATCGTCGGTTCAATCGGCATGTTCCTGCTCTTGTTCGGTTTTGCCAGTTTCCTGCACGGCAGCAGCATGATGATCATGCTGACGGGCGCCGTTATTGTCATCGTTATGCTGTTTGGCTGGTTCGGTACCGTCATCAACGAAAGTCTGGCGGGCAAGTATAACGACCGGGTGGATACGTCCTTCCGCATGGGCATGGGCTGGTTCATCTTCTCCGAGGTCATGTTCTTTGCGGCCTTCTTCGGCGCACTGTTCTACGCCCGCATGTACTCCGTGCCCTGGCTCGGCGGTGCCAGCAACAATGCCATGACCAACGAACTGCTGTGGTCCGGTTTTGATGCGGTCTGGCCGACCAACGGCCCGGCTGATGTGGGCGGAGAATATACGCCCATGGGTGCCTGGGGGATTCCGGCCATCAACACACTGATCCTGCTTTCCAGTGGCGTGACTGTCACCTGGGCGCACTGGGGTCTGAAGAAGGGCGATCGCACCCAGCTGATCCTGGGCCTGATGGCCACCGTGGCCCTTGGTTTCCTGTTCCTTGGTCTGCAGGCCTATGAGTACAGCCATGCCTGGCATGAGCTGAACCTGACACTCGGTACCGGCATCTACGGCACCACGTTCTACATGCTGACCGGTTTCCACGGCCTGCACGTGACGCTGGGCGCCACCATGTTGCTGGTCATCCTGATTCGCAGTATGAAGGGCCACTTTACGGCGGAGCATCACTTTGCCTTCGAGGCGGTCGCCTGGTACTGGCACTTTGTTGACGTGGTCTGGCTGGGCCTGTTCGTCTTCGTCTACTGGCTGGTCTAGACGCAAGGCGCAGTAATCACAAAGGGCGCTGCTTGCAGCGCCCTTTTTATTGCCTATGTTGGTGGACAGACCACGTTTTTCAAATTCTGCAGGTAGCGTTGGCCGCGAATGCGCCGTTCTCTGATATTGGCGTCACCCGCGCAACTGCGAAGAAAAACGTGGTCTGTCCCCGGTTTTGTAGTGCAGGGGCGATCGCCTGGCCGGAATCAGGCTGGTGATCACAGCGCTGCAGGATGCAGTTCCCGGTTAGCCACCAACACCATGTGGTTGCAACAGGCCGGTGGCATAGCCGATCATCAGCAGCACAAACAGCAGGACCGACAGGCTGATGCGTATGGTTAACGCCCTCACTGTGCGGTCCGAGGCACCCTTGTCCCTGATCAGGAAGAACAAACCGCTGAACAGGCTCCCGATGATGGTGAACAGAATCAGGATGACAAGGATTTTTGTATACATGAGTGGTAACCGCGCAGGTAGACTTGAGAGTGGCAGGCAGTATAACAAAACGGGTGCCTGAATGAGGCTCGGGAACTTTGAATTCAGGCCCGGACTGTGGCCGACCCTGATCACGTTGCTCCTGTTGCCGATGCTGGTCGGGCTGGGGCTGTGGCAACTGGAACGGGCCACCTGGAAACAGGGGCTGGTTGATGCCCATGAAGCCAGCACACAGCTGGCCCCCGTCGAGCTTGACTGGCTGCTTGAGTCGGGTGAACTGGCCGCCTTTCGCCCCGTGAGGCTGCGGGGTCGGTATGACCTCGCGCACCAGCTGTTGCTGGACAACCGGACCTACCGGGGGCATGCCGGCTACCACGTGCTGTCGCCGCTGCAGCTTGCGGATGGCGGGTCGGTCGTGCTGGTGAACCGCGGCTGGGTTCCGACCGGGCTCGACCGGGCGGTGCTCCCTGAACTGCCCGGGCCTGCCGGTCCTGTGGTGATCGAGGCCGTTACCAGTCTGCCACCGGAAAAGCTGTTCAGGCTGGGTGATGCCGAGGAACGCAACGAAGACTGGCCGAAGGTTGTGCAGCAACTGAACATGGCGCGGCTTGAACAGCTGCTGGGTGCCAGGCTGCTGCCGGTAATCCTGCTGCTGGACAAGTCGAACGAGTACGGGTTTCTGCGCGACTGGCAGCCCGTCTACGGGGTGACGCCTGACAAACACCGCGCCTATGCCATGCAGTGGTTTACACTGGCGCTGGTGCTGTTGTTGATCTATATCGGCGTCAATAGCAAGCGAGTTTCGGATAAACCTATACAGGAAGACCATGCAGACAAGTAACTTTCGATCGCGTTCCGGCCGTATCCTGACCGTCGCCCGGCAGCGGGGCTTTCTCACCTCGCGCCAGGCCCTGGTATTGCTGGGGCTGCTTTTCCTGGCGCCAACCTTTGTCGCCTGGGTCATGCACCACAGTGGCGAGGAAGGCTGGAAGCCGGAAGGGACCACCAACCGCGGCAATCTGGTGCATCCTGCAAGGCCGCTGGAGATGCCCGCGGACATGACGAATGATGGTGTGTCCCTGCAGGACTACCTGCAGGGCAAGTGGACACTGCTGTATATCGATGAGGTCGACTGCGGTGAAGCCTGCCGCAACAACCTTTACAAGATGCGCCAGGTGCGTATTGCCCAGAATGAAAACATGAATCGGGTGCAGACGCTGTTCCTGCTCAATGCCAATACAATCCCGGATGAACTGGCCGGATTCCTCGCGCAGGAACACAGGGACATGGCCGTGGCGCTGCCTTCTGCTGCGCAGGCGGCCGCGATCGAGCCACAGTTTCGCGTCGATGAAACCCCGGTGCGGCAGGCCCGGCGGGTGTATATCGTGGATCCGCTGGGTAATCTGATGATGTACTATGAGCCGGATGCGGATGCCCGCGGCATGCTGAAGGATCTGCAGAAGTTGCTGAAGTACTCCAAGATCGGCTAGCCATGACAAGTTTCGTAAAAAGCTATCTGGGCCTGTGCAAACTCAAGGTCGTGGCCTTGATCGTGTTCACCGCGATGGTCGGCATGTTCCTCGCCACTACACCGCCCGGTATGGTGCCGCTGGATGTGCTGTTCTTCGGCAACCTCGGCATCGGCATGGCGGCCGCGGCCGCGGCCGCCATCAATCACGTACTGGATGCGCGCGAGGATGCCAAGATGTCGCGCACCAGCGGCAGGCCGCTGCCGCAGGGCGAGATCAGCGAGCGCAATGCACTGCTGTTCGCCACCACCCTCGGTGCCGTGGCCATGCTGATTCTGGTGCTGCTGGTGAACGTGCTGACGGCCGTGCTGACGTTTCTCTCGCTGGTTGGCTATGCAATCGTCTACACCATGTACCTGAAGCGCGCCACGCCGCAAAACATTGTTATCGGCGGCGCTGCCGGCGCCGCCCCGCCGATACTTGGCTGGACGTCCCTGACCGACTCGATCGACCCGCATGCGCTGCTGCTGTTCCTGATCATCTTCGTCTGGACGCCGCCGCACTTCTGGGCGCTGGCGATACACCGGCGCGAGGAATACGCCAAGGTCGACATCCCGATGCTGCCGGTTACGCACGGCGTACCATTCACGCAACTGCAGATCCTGCTGTACACGCTGATGCTGATCGCGGTCAGCGTATTGCCTTACGCCACCCACATGAGCGGTCCCTTCTACCTGGTCGGTGCGCTGCTGCTGGGTGGCGGTTTCCTCTACTATGCCGTGCAGCTGATGAAGGGTAACGACGAAAAGATCGCCATGAAGACCTTCGGCTATTCCATCTGGTACCTGATGGCCATCTTCGCCATCCTGCTGGTAGACCACTATTTGCCGCTGCTGGTCTAGCTTCCAGGGGTGAGTTGCCCGCATGCTCCTGTTTGCATGATGAGAGTCCGCGACAGAGCCATGTGGCTGGCAACCAGATAATCGCGCCGACGGGGGTGCGCCTGCAGGAGATCAATCCGGATTTTCCGTGGCGCTTGCCTCTGCCCGTTCTCCGGGTGCTGCCACGCGAAGTGCCTCCAGACCGCAGGCAAAAAAAACGGCCCTGCAAGGCCGCTTTTGCAATACCTGTGTGGTCCTGTCAGGCAAGCATGGTTTTCTTCAGCTTGTTGAGGGCGTTCTTTTCCAGCTGGCGGATGCGCTCGGCGGAAACGTCAAAGCGGGCTGCAAGGTCATGCAGGGTGCTCTTGTCCTCGCTCAGCCAGCGTTCTTCGAGTATCACGCGGCTGCGCTCATCCAGCTGTTCCAGCGCCTCGACCAGATTGTCGGTATTGCGGTTGCTCCAGTCGTCCTGCTCCACGGCCAGTGCCGGGTCATTGCAGGCATCGGTCAGGTAGGCAGCCGGTGCATAGCCGGGCGAGTCATCCTCGTCATCGCTGGCCACCGGGTCGAATCCGACGTCCTGGCCGCTGAGCCGGGATTCCATCTCCAGCACGGTCTCCGGTTTGACACCAAGATCCTCGGCAATCGCATTGACCTCTTCCTGGTTCATCCAGCCGAGGCGCTTCTTCCTGCTGCGCAGGTTGAAGAACAGCTTGCGCTGCGCCTTTGTGGTTGCCACCTTGACGATGCGCCAGTTGCGCAGGATGTACTCGTGGATCTCGGCGCGCACCCAGTGCACTGCGAAAGACACAAGGCGTACGCCGACCTTGGGATCGAAGCGCTTGACCGCCTTCATCAGACCGATATTGCCTTCCTGGATCAGGTCGCCCAGAGCCAGACCGTAGCCGCTGTAACCGCGCGCGATGCGAACCACAAAGCGCAGGTGTGACATCACCAGTTGCCGTGCGGCATCCAGATCGCTCTCCTGCTGCAGGCGCTCCGCCAGGCTGCGTTCCTCTTCGAGGGTCAATACCGGAACGCTGAAGGCGGCCTGGATATACTGGTCCAGGTTGCCGGTCGCCAGCGGCACTGCAAGCGTCTGATTTCTGATAACTAATGCGTTTGTCATGAAGTTCTCTCTGGGTCGCTTGAAGACTATGTTAGCACTCGTTCTAATAGAGTGCCAATTCGCGGAAAAGTTGCACGCAATCGGCGCTTAGTCCGACATCTTGAGTAGCCGCCGTGAGTCGCCAGGGGGTGTGCAGCACACATGCGGGCGACACGGCTTCTGTCTGAAGCAGTTAAAACTATTCAAGAACAGAGAGATATATCAATCCGGCACATTGGCCAGGTGGCTGTCAACTCGGTTCTATCGCGTGCAGGTGGCGGCCAACCGCCAGCCAGGAACCCAGCAGGCCAAGCAGGACCCCGGCAAACACGAGCAGGCCGAGCAGCATCAGTGGCAGCGTTTCCAGGGTGAAATCGCTCTGGTACAGGCCCATGAGTTTGGTTACCGGGTCCGACAGCAGCCAGAAGCCGGTTTCCACCAGTGTCCATGCCAGCAATGCCCCGAAAATCCCGTACCAGGTACCGCTGTAGAGGAACGGCCGGCGCACGAAGGCATTGGTTGCGCCGATGAGCTTGGTGACCAGGATCTCCTCGCGCCGGTTCTGTATTTCCAGGCGGATGGTATTGCCGATCACCAGCAGTACGGCCAGCGCCAGCAGGGCGCTGATGACCAGGATGCCACGGCGGGCGATATCCAGAATCGCCGCAAGCCGCTGCACCCACTGCAGGTCCAGTTGCGCCAGGTCGGTCTCTGGCAGGCTGCTCAGCCGTTTTTGCAGGGCGCTGGAGGCCACCGGGTCGGTCTGTTGCGCGGCCGGCGTGACGATCAGGACCACGGGCAGCGGGTTGTCAGTCAGCAGACCGAGGACATCGGCAAAGCCTGAATGTTCGCTGAATTCCTGCAGGGCCTGCTGTGGTGTGACCAGCTGTACTGCACCGATTTCCGGCCATGAGGCAAGGCTGTCTGCCAGTTGCCGTGCCGCATTGTTGTCGATTTCCTGCTTCAGGAACACGGACAGGCTGGCCTGCCCTTCCCAGGAACCGCTCAGGCGGTGCAGGTTGTCCAGCAGCAGGTACAAACCGGACGGGAGTGCCAGGGCGATGCCGATCACTGCTGCTGTCATGAGTGTTGACACCCCGTTACGGAACAGCCGCCCCAGGCTGTCCAGCGCAACCTGGGCATGGCGCTGCAGGAAGGTACGCGGTGACAGCAGCCGCCGCAGGTTTGTACGCCAGTGATCCCGGGAAAGCCGCTGGTTTTTGCCCGGGTGCCTCATGCTGCATCGGCCCCGGGCTGCACCAGGCGACCCTGTGAAAGGGAGAGGACCGGATAGTCAAGCTCACCGATGAGCTGCAGGTCGTGGCTGGCGATCAGGACGCTGACCCCGACGTCGTTGAAGCTCGCAAACAGGTCCATGATTTCCCGCGACAGCTCCGGGTCCAGGTTGCCGGTCGGTTCATCCGCGAGCAGCAGCATGGGCTTGTTGACGACGGCGCGGGCGATGCCCACCCGCTGCTGCTCGCCGCCGGACAGGGTAATCGGGTAGAGGCGCTCCTTCTGCAGCAGGCCAACCTTGTCCAGTGCCGCCCGGACCCGGCGGCCCACTTCCTGATGGCGATAGCCGGCGATGATCAGTGGCAGGGCGACATTGTCGAACACGGTGCGATCGAACAGCAAATGGTGGTCCTGGAAGATGAAGCCGATCTTGCGGCGTACGTACGGTATGCGCCGCGGGCTGATGCGGGTGACATTCTGCCCATCCAGGAACAGCTGGCCACGGGTAACGCGCTCGATCAGTGCGACGAGTTTCAGCAGGGTGCTTTTACCCGCACCCGAATGACCGGTCAGAAAGGCCATCGCACCCGTCTGCATGTCGAAGCTGACGTTGCTCAGGGCCTCGTAGCCACCGGGATAGCGCTTGCTGACATTGTCGAATCTAATCATCGGGTTTCAAGTCAGAAGTTAAAAGTTAAAAGTGAAAAGTGAGAAGTGATTAGTGATAAGTAAGAAGTAAGAAGTGAAAAGTCAGACGTCAGACGTGCAAACGCATGCAGGATGCTGATCGCACATATCGACGATATGACTTTGCCCTGCTCAATTCTTACCTGTACTCGCACTACTCAAACAGCGCATCCACAAACTCCTTCGCGTCGAATTCACGCAGGTTTTCAATGCCTTCCCCGACCCCGACGAAGCGGATCGGGATGTTCAGCTTTTTCGCAATCGCAAAGATGATGCCGCCCTTGGCGGTGCCGTCCAGCTTGGTAAGGGTGATGCCGGTGAGGCCTACCGCCTGGTTGAATTCCTGCGCCTGGCTGATGGCATTCTGGCCGGTACCGGCATCCACAGTCAGCATGATTTCGTGGGGTGCGGCAGGGTCGAGCTTGGCCATGACACGCTTGATCTTCTTCAGTTCCTCCATCAGGTTCGACTGGGTATGCAGTCTCCCGGCGGTATCCGCGATCAATACATCGATGTCACGGGCCTTTGCCGATTGCAGGGCATCGAAAATGACCGAGGCCGAATCGGCACCCTGTGGCTGGGACACGACCGGAACCCCGTTGCGTTCACCCCAGGACTGCAGTTGCTCGACCGCGGC
>JASFOC010000064.1:0-8962 GCA_050116715.1 Gammaproteobacteria bacterium | reverse complement strand
GCCCGCCCGGCCGCCGGCCAGGAATCGTCGAACAGCCGTTGCGGCGGCGGCTTTAACTCCACCACGACCTCGGCCGCGGTGGCGGCCAGGCATTTGCCGGAACGCAGATACCACGGCACCCCTTCCCAGCGCCACGAATCGATAAACAGCCGCAGGGCGCAGAACGTCTCGACATCCGAACCCTTCGCCACGCCCGGTTCTTTCCGGTAGCCGGCATACTGGCCACGCACCATGTCGTCCGGGTGCAGGGGACGCATGGCCTGGAACACCTTGGCCTTCTCAGTGTGGACAGCGCCATAGCCCTGATACGCCGGCGGTTCCATGGCCAGCAGCGCGACAATCTGGAACAGGTGGTTCTGGATGACGTCACGCAGGCAACCGGCGCCTTCGTAGAATGCGCCGCGTCCTTTCACGCCGAAATCCTCGGAGAGCGTGATCTGCACGCTGGCCACACAGTTGCGGTTCCAGATCGGCTCGAGGAAAGAATTGGCAAAGCGGAAGTAGAGGATATTCATGATCGCCTCCTTCCCGAGATAGTGGTCGATGCGGAAGATGGCATCTTCCGCGAACACCGACAGCGCGATGCGGTTGAGCGCCCGCGCCGAGGCCAGGTCGCGTCCGAACGGCTTCTCGACGATGACGCGCGCCTGATCGGCCAGACCCGAGGCACCGAGTCCTTTAATAACCGTGGCGAACAGCGCGGGCGGGATGGCGAGGTAATGCGCCGGGCGCCGGGCGTCCCCCAGCGCCTGCCCGAGCGCCGTGAACGTGTCCTGGTCGTTGTAATCACCGCCCACATACCGGAGCAGGGAGAGCAGGTGATCAAGGGCGCCCCGGTCATCGATCCGGCCGGATTGCCTTATGCTGTCCGTCGCCCGTTTACGCAGTTGCGCCACGCTCCACTTCGGGGCGGCGACGCCAACCACCGGGACCTTGAGAACGCCGCGCCTGGCCATCGCATAGAGCGCCGGAAAAATCATTTTGTGGGCAAGGTCGCCGGTCACGCCGAAGATCACCAGCGTATCAGCCGGCCTCATGCGGATATGGGTATTGTCCATCGGTGCACTCCGCTTCCTTCTCACTGGAGATACGTGCGCCGGAACAGGCGTCACGCCAATGTCCTGCTGATCATGGTAATCGACGTGTCAATCACGTCGGTAATCATCATGGTGGTCATCTCCGTTGTCGCTATGATGCTCCTGGTAACGCGGAACATACTCACGGTTGGTCCAATCACTTGCTACAAATTAAGACTCGCTTGCGCAGGCGTGGTACTGGCGGTAGTGTGCGCGCCAGTGTCTGGCATATTCAAGAGCCCCGTTCCCCCTGAAATACTGCCCGACAAACGGCGGGTAGTTGTCACGCCGCGTTCCTCGACTGCTGAAACTGCTTTATGTTGGTTTCCAGGAAGTCCCAGTTGAGGACTTTCCAGAACGCGGTCACATACCCGGCACGGCTGCACTCTGCCGTTCTTCCTGAATCCGGGACTGAATGTCATTCAGCAATACCTTGATATCACTACCCTGCGGCTCGACCTTGTCGATAACGCCACCGACTTTCTCAGCCAGTGAGTGGTTGCCGGGCACACTTTCGAGTTTACCTTCCGCCGCTGACAGATAATCGAGCACTTGCTGTTTCTGGTCAGGACGAAAATGCGGGCCCGCTGCCAGCACATAGGCGCTGACCACATCGTTGTAGGCAGCCAGCAGTCCATGCGCCGATTGACGGGTGTACCAGTGAAACGCTGACAGGGCGCTTTGAACCGCCTCCAGCGTACCCGTCCAGTCCGGTTTCGGAAGACTCGCCGTCGCCCAGGCAGCATTCAGATCCTCCTTGACCTTGTGGAGCGGGAACATACCGAGGCTGTACTGTATGGAAGATGTGACGACATCGAGCTGCGCCAACGCCGTCTCTCTATCCCCTGCCCTGGCGGCAGCCTTTCCCTTGCGCACCGCCTCCGTCACCCGGGGCTTTACCTCGTCCGGCACGTACACCAGAACCTCATCGATCTCCGCCTCTACCGGGACCCACAATTCATCGTCCATACCCTTGCTCCGGTCCTTGAGGTCATTGCGAATAATCTGCAGCTGTGCATCCAGCGCAATAACCTGGGAGGGCAATTCGAGCCGATGTATCGTATCCCTGGCCTCTTGCAGCGCCACCTGCAGATTTGTGGATTCCTTGTTCAACGCGGCCTGTCGCGCCTGTTGCAAATCCGCATAGACCAGCCGGCCCAGTGACAGTAATAACGGGTCATAAAATCGCGGAACACCGTGGTTCCCTACAGCAAGCGATCCGCCACCTTCCCATGCAGAAGGAGATTCCCACACGTGCTTACCAGGGGGAACCCCGGCCATGCCCTGCGGGCACGCCACGACGAGCACTACCGCCGCAAGCAGGGTCGGAAAAAGTCCGGTTCGTAACAGCTTCATAGTCTTGGCCCCATAATTTGATCATGATGGTGTCTGTTATGCCTGACTATTGTCAGGCGCGGGGACAGTAGATCCGCTCAATCACTGCGCGGCAGGTCGCCAGGGACCACGGTCATAACTGTCACCTCACAGTTCCGACTCCAGACGGGGCGCCTGCAGGCACCTCGCCTCCTTACTCTTTACAATGACTGAATCATGCTACCCAATTGCTGTTGCAAACTTGCATAGTTCGATTCTCTCGCGCTGGCCGGATCGGTAGCTAGTTCACTGAGCGACTTTTGAAAGTCGGCTATCTGCTCTTTGTTGCTATTCTCCGTCTGCTGCTTGTTGGCCTCTTCGCCCGCCTGATCAAGTAATTGGCGAGCATACTCCAGCTCGTTTCTGGCCTTACCGGACTCGTGCCCTGTAAAGAGATCGATTCTGGCATTCGCCAGGTGAAGCCTGGCTTCAATCAGGTCGGATTTGAGCGGACTCTCGGCCCGATATCTCGACCATCCGGTAGCGAGGTATTCGACGTCTCGTTCGGCAAGCGCCTGCGCATGCTCCCACAAACGGCGAACACGTGTCCCGATGTCCACACCACTGTCCAGATCCTTTTGCAAATCCCTGGCCTGAGCAAGAATCTGCCCGGCAGCATCCCGGGTAGACTTCTTATCGGAGTGACTGGCAATTTCCAGGTATCCGATTGCGCCCTTGAGGTCGGCATTGGCCAGATCCATATTCGCCGCTTCGAGATCCAGCACCGTTTGCCACAACAAGGCCTTGGCGGTAAACAGCGGCTGCTCGATGGCGGCAGACAAAATGAGCACACTGTCTTCTGCCGACTTCAGCGCATTGGCCGCTTCCTCCGGGTTTTCCTTGTCCAGGGCCGTCTTTGCCCTTGAAACCAGCTGCCTCGTGGTGCCCAGCGGCAAATCGATTTCGGTGTACTGCAGTGCGGCTGCCGTAGCCTCCAGGGCTTTCCTGGCCTTCCCGCTGTCTCCCGCTTTGATCTGCTCTTTCGCCTGGTCGAGATGCTTTTTCGCCGTATCGACCGGCATGGTGTTGACCAGTTCATCCAGCGAGGTATAGATCGGAATCAGGTCCGGCAGCACTTCCCGGGTGTCCTCGTACTCCAGATGTTTTTTAGCCACCCAGATTTGATCATTGATTGTGGTCGTCGGTACCGAGGACTGAATGATGTTGAGCAACTTCTCCGCCTGGCCCAGGGCAGTTTTGGCGCCCTCGATATCCTTGTTCTGGATATCGGCACGCGCCTGGGCGATATGGCGCAGCACCTTGGCGCCTGCACTCGAAATGACAGCCTCCTCCTGTGGATTGATGGTCTTGCCCGGTTTGACGGTCACCTTTTCCTGAATGGTAGCAGCAGATTTCTGATCGGCCGCAGCAGAGACCGGTGCCGACAGCAACATCGGGCCCAGTCCGGCCAGCACGATGGCAAATGCCAGCGGCTTGATCCTGGCTTTGAACATGGCAGTTACTCCTCATGACTGTGGGTTGAAGTGAATCAGCACCACAGCTTCTGCATTTGCCATGCCAGAACGACAAATCACGGCATTTCATTGAGATATGCATTACGGCCTGCCAACCAGCGGGGAATATTCCGGTTACCTGGGGAAATATACGCAATTGCATCTGACAGACGCCGGCAGCAAGCACCATGAACAGCACGCCATCTGCTACACGAGAACGTCTGTGGCGAATTCGGGAAAGTCCCCGACAGGTTTTTTGTAGCGTGTTCAGGGATAACAAGGCTGATAGGCAATATTACACACGTGCGTGGGTACCAGTGCACTCTTCAGCGTTCTGACTGTTGAGCAACCCCCTGTTTCTATGCCGTATCAAGAGTGGCACGTTTGTTGATGCCATCTGAACAGACATCACGACGCCAGGGAACACTGCATAATGAGCACGGCCGCTTCACCGGACCAAAAAAAACAGCAGACGGCGCCACCGACCCGAATGATCAGTATCTGGTGGATGCTTCTCGCCCTTCTGCTGCTCTGGAATTTCGCAGGTTTTCTGCTTCGGCCGGGCAACTCGCCGGTAGTGACGCTCCCTTACAGCGTGTTCATCGAGCAGGTGAAACACGACAACGTCGGCATTGTGAATATCATCGGCAGCGAGATCGGCGGCACGTTTACCCATCCCGTGCGGTGGCCACCAGAACCGCATCCGGCGGCGACAGGCACCACCGATCAATCACCGGCCGCACGCAAGAATACCCCGCCGTCGCAATCGACCGGGCAACCTGCGCCGGAGTCCGCCACGAAAGTGCCGCTGCGCAAACCGCCCGCAGGCTGGCCGTTCAAAACCACGGTCCAGCTGAAGCCGGCTGACTACGATGCCTTTCTGACCACGTTCCCCGAATCCGTTGGCGATCCTCAACTGCTGCCTCTGCTCGAGGCGCACAGTGTGCAAATCACGGCTAACCAGTCACACAAGTCCTGGCTGCTTACGGCCATCATGAACATCCTGCCATTCGCCCTGCTCATGGGCTTCTTCTGGTGGATGGGCCGGCGCGCGATACAACAGCAAAGCAGCATCTTCGGTATCCGAAAAAACAACGCCAGGCAGTTCAACAGCGAGGAGGCCAGGGAATCCTTCGACGACGTTGCCGGAGCAGACGTCGCCAAGCAGCAATTACTCGAAGAGGTGGACTTCCTGCGCCATCCCGACAAATACCATTCAGTGGGCGCCAGGATTCCGCGTGGCGTCCTGCTGGTGGGGCCACCGGGTACCGGCAAGACGTTGCTGGCGCGAGCCGTCGCAGGCGAGGCCGGCGTACCCTTCTTCTCCACCAGTGGCTCCGAGTTTGTGGAAATGTTCGTTGGAGTCGGCGCCAGTCGCGTTCGTGATCTGTTTGACAAGGCGAAAGAGGCGGCCCCCGCGATTCTGTTCATCGATGAACTCGATGCCGTGGGGAGACGCCGTGGCGCGGGGCTCGGGAATGTCAATGACGAGCGCGAGCAGACGCTGAACCAGCTGTTGGTAGAGATGGACGGCTTCGATGCGCATGAAAGCGTCATCGTCATCGCCGCGACCAACCGTGCGGATGTGCTCGATCCGGCCTTGCTGCGGCCAGGGCGTTTCGACAGGCAGGTATTTGTCGATCTGCCTGATGTTAGAGGTCGTGAAGGCATCCTGCGCATCCATACACGCGGAATTCAGCTATCCGAAGACGTTGACCTCGCAGTAATCGCCGGCGTCACCATCGGGATGAGCGGAGCACAACTAGCAAATCTCTGCAATGAGGCCGCGCTGATCGCCGCCGGCAAGGCGCTCGAGAAGGTGCAGCAGGCCGACTTCGAGGCGGCACTGGACAAACTCGTTCTCGGCGACGTACGCCCGCTCGTCCTGGATGAACAAACGCGTCGCGTGATTGCCTATCACGAGAGCGGCCACGCGCTGGTCGCCTGGCTGACACCGGGCGCGGACACGGTGCACAAGGTCACCATTGTGCCGCATGGCCAGACCCTGGGAGTTACCGAACAGCGTCCCGGGGCGGATCAATACAATTTCCCGGAAAGCTATCTCATGGCGCGCCTTGCCGTTCTGCTCGGCGGACGAACCGCGGAGGAACTGGTATTTGGTGATGTGACAACGGGCGCCGAGAACGACCTTGTCGAGGCGACACGTCTGGCACGACACATGGTGACATCCTGGGGGATGAGCAAGCTGGGCCTCGTCGCCTATCAGGAGAGCAGTCAAAACCGCTTCCTGGGTTACGAACTGGGACGGGAACACCTGCCGAGTGAGCAACGTGCGGCGCAGATCGATCAGGAGATTGATCGACTGATCGAAAGCCAGCACCAGAGCGTGACTGCCCTCCTCACCCGGGAACGCGGCAAACTCGACCGACTGGCCTCCTGTCTGCTCGAACAGGAGGTCGCGGATCACGGGAAGATGAACGAGCTGCTCGGCCCCAGGGCGCAGCCTGCCGGCGACAAGACCGGGTCTGCGCGGGACCGGTGCATGGCAAATCCGATCGCGGTTAATCAGGTGATGGCCCCGAGGCTTTCATTCAACATCCATGAAACATCACAGGGAGTCGCAATGATGTCGCAGGCAATGACTGATCAATAGCCGCCCTCGATACTGTTCGGAGCCGACGGTGATTTGTAGCACCGGCACATGTTTCCCGCGCCTTATGCACTGTATCGGTATGAAAAGCTATCCGCATATTTTTGTAATTGTTGCATGTAAAGCAATGCGACTACCGGGTCATCCTCATTGAGACACCTGGTGGTATGCGGGTTTATCGATGAGTTGGATAACAAAGACTGTATTGCAAAAGGAGATCTGTCATGTCAATACGAAACTGGTTAGGGGTGCTTTTTGTGTATACGTTCGTCCTCGCGGGATTGCTGCCAGGTAACGTACAGGCTGTACCGAGTTATGCCAGGCAAACCGGGATGGCCTGTGCGGCGTGTCATACCACGCCTCCGGAGCTGACACCCTTCGGGCGGGATTTCAAGATCAACGGTTACGTCATGACCGGCATGCAACAGATCGAAGCCCCTGGCAAGGGTACCGAGGCGGGTTTGAAGATCAGCGAGGTGCCACCCCTGTCAGCTATGCTGCTTACCTCGTTCACCCGCACGAGCAAAAACCAGCCGGATACGCAGAACAACGACACCTCCTTCCCGCAGGAACTCAGTCTGTTTTTCGCCGGCGAGATCACCCCGCATATCGGTTCATTCCTGCAACTCACCTACGCCCAGTCGGAAGATACGAACGGTAACACTACCGACAGTTTCAGTCTCGACAATACCGACATCCGCTATGCGAATCACACGACGCTCGCTGGCAAGGACACCACCTATGGTGTGACGCTCAACAACGCTCCGACTGTGGAAGATCCCTGGAACACAACACCGGTCTGGGGTTATCCGTTCATTTCATCCGACATTGCTCCGACGCCGGCGGCCGCTCCGCTGGTCAGCGATGCCCTCGCCCAACAGGTGGCCGGCCTGGGTATTTACACCTGGTGGAATGATCATCTATATGCGAATGTGTCGCTCTACCGTTCTGCGCACCTCCTGGGTACCGGACCGGGCGGTGCTCCTAATAATGACAGCGAGAACACCATTAAAAATGTAACGCCCTACTGGCGGCTGGCCTGGGAGCAGAACGTCGGTTCGAATAATCTCGAGGTCGGCACCTTCGGACTGTGGTCGGAACTCTATCCACAAGGGATATCGGGCAAGACCGACAAATACACTGATTTCGGCCTCGACAGCCAGCTTGAACATCCCATGGGGAACGACATGCTCACGCTAAGAGGTACCTATATCCATCAGAATGCGAGTCTGGATGGATCCGTTCAGAACGGGCTGGCCGCCAGCGACTCGAACACGCTAGACACCCTGAATCTGAATGGAACCTATCACCTGGGGACATCGGCGGCGTTTTCCATCGGGGGGTTCAATACGACGGGTGACAGTGACAAGCTGCTGTATGCGCCAAATCCGCTCGACGGTAGCGCCAACGGCAGTCCGGACAGCCGTGGCTATATACTACAGGCAACCTATCTACCCTGGCAGAATACGCAGTTCACCTTGCAGTATGTCGGCTATGACAAGTTCAACGGCAGTAGTCACAACTACGACGGCAGCGGTCGCGACGCATCTGATAACAATACGATATACCTCGCGGCCTGGCTGGCCTGGTAACGGGCATCCAAAGGCAGTCCGCAAAGTTTAGTCCTTGTATCGCGGGTTATCAGTGCACGTTTTTTAACACCTGTGTGTAATGTCCACAGTGCGGCACGTAACACACAGCACCAATCCAGTAGCAGGTAACAAGATGATGACCAGGCGGTTTACCATGATCATGGCGGTTCTGGCGCTGACGACAATGGTGCCATCAATGCCGGCGCAGGCTGAAGAAGGCAACGAAGCCGCATTGAAGCTCCAGCTGGACGAGGTTCAGCAACAACTCCACGAGCTGCAGCACAAGGTGCTGGACATGGAGTCGAGGATCGGCGCAGCGCAGGCGCCGTCTCCGGCGGCTGTACCGGCGTCCATACCCTCACCGACGCCAGCTACTGCCATCGTGGCCCCATCGACCATTACCCAGCCTGCCCCCGAACCGGTAAGGGTGGAAGCCGGTACATCCGCGTCGCCGGCCGTCGTCCCTGCTGCCTTCCAGTGGCGAGAGATGCTCAAGGACCAGTGGCACAGCGTCAAGACCGGCATGAGCGGAGAGGAAATCAGGGGGCTGCTGGGAAAGCCGTCACGCGAGTTCACCCTCGACGGTAAACCCGTGTGGTACTACTCCTACCCCGGCATTGGCAATGGATCGGTGATGTTCAGCCGCGATGGCCAAACCGTCGCGGGTTGGCAGCATCCTCCGTTCGGATTCTGGTGAACGACAGGAAACCACGAAGATGGATGAAATCACAGCGTGTCAACTCAACACCATATTCCACATGGAGGCTTCCATGCAGTTCAGGCTTTATGCACGAACTCGTTCATCGATGTCTGCAGTCGCAGGGACAGCGCTTTCACGGCAAACACGATTATACG
>JASFOC010000063.1:0-9033 GCA_050116715.1 Gammaproteobacteria bacterium | reverse complement strand
CTGGTGAAAGGCCTGTAGTGCCTCGCTGTCCGTCACTGCAGCATATTGTGCCCGCCCGCTGTCTTTCAGCCAGGCATGTTCCGGTCCGACACCGGGGTAATCGAGGCCGGCGGAAATGGAATGGGTTTCGATAATCTGGCCGTCAGCGTCCTCCATCAGGTAGGTGCGATTGCCATGCAGCACCCCGGAACTGCCGGCGCAAAGCGGCGCGGCATGCCGGCCCGTTTCGATACCGTCCCCCCCGCCTTCGACGCCATGCAGGGCAACGCCATGATCATCGATAAACGGGTGAAACAGGCCGATGGCATTGGATCCGCCGCCGACACAGGCAACCAGCGCGTCCGGCAGGCGACCTTCCTGCTCCAGGATCTGGCTGCGGGTTTCCCGGCCGATGACAGCCTGAAAATCCCTGACCATGGCGGGATAGGGATGCGGTCCAGCAACCGTGCCGATGATATAGAACGTGTTGTCGACATTGGTTACCCAGTCGCGCATCGCCTCGTTGAGGGCGTCCTTGAGGGTCTTTGACCCCGACGAAACCGAGACAACCTCCGCGCCAAGCAGGCGCATGCGGAAGACGTTGATCGCCTGGCGCCTGATGTCCTCTTCGCCCATATAGACAACGCATTCCATACCAAGGCGCGCGGCTACCGTTGCCGAGGCGACGCCGTGCTGGCCGGCACCGGTTTCAGCGATGATGCGCTGCTTGCCCATGCGTTTCGCGAGCAGGGCCTGGCCGACAGTGTTATTGATCTTGTGGGCGCCGGTATGATTGAGGTCTTCACGCTTCAGATAGATGCGTGCCCCGCCGGTTTCCCGGGAAAGCCGCTCGGCGAAGTACAAGGGTGAGGGGCGCCCGACGAAATGCGCCAGATCGTCATCCAGTTCAGCCAGAAATGCCGGGTCCCGCAGGTATTTTTTGTAGGCCTCCGTGAGTTCATTCAGCGGATGCATCAGTGTTTCGGCCACGAAACGGCCGCCATAGGGGCCAAAATGGCCGCGTTCATCCGGCAGCGACTGGTTGTTGCCAGCTTCAGCCCTGGCGGTCTGTTCATGTTTCACTATTGCGCACCTCTTTCATGAATGCCTCGATTTTTTTCCGGGATTTAATACCCTTGTCACGTTCCACACCGCTGCTGACATCCACCGCATAGGGTTTGACCGTGCGGATGGCGGTTGCCACATTCCCCGGTGTCAGTCCGCCGGCCAGCACAAGCGGTGCCTGGATACCTTCTGGTACCTGCTGCCAGTCAAATGCAATTCCGCCACCACCGTGGGTTTCTGGCTGCCAGGCATCCAGCAGGAAACCGGCAGCATCAGGGTAAGCAGACAGCAGGGATGATAAATCCGTTCCACTTTTCATGGGGATTGATTTAATAAATGGCAGCCCAAAGCAATTGCATTGGTCATTGGTTTCCTGCCCATGAAACTGCAGCAGCCCGAGCGGCACGCTGGCAAGCACTTCCTGGACAGCACTCGTTGCCGCATCGACAAACAGCCCGGTGACCGTAACGAACGGTGCGACACCCGCAGCAATTTTCCTTGCCTGATCCAGTGTCACGTGGCGCGGGCTTTCCGGGTAGAACACCAGCCCCAGCGCATCGGCGCCTGATTGCACCACCGCAGTGGCGTCCTGGACACGCGTGATACCGCAGATTTTTACGCGCGTGCGCAGCATCGTAACCTTCAAGCCTTTTTAATTCATAAAGATAGGTGGTAAATCTTAGCCGATTACAGAACTCATGACCAATGCAGATCAGCCGTACCGGGGCAACCAGCCCGATCCTGGCAGTGCAAATTCGGGTGGATACTGTACCGCCACCAGGTACAGCCCCGCGGGCGATGCGTTGAAACCGCTCACGGTACGGTCGCGAGCGGCCAGGAGTTCTGTCACCCAGGCCGGCTGCTGCTCGCCGCGTCCGACCGCAATCAGGACGCCCGCAATACAGCGTACCATGTGGTGCAGGAAGGCATTGGCCCTGACATCGAGATAGACAAGGTCGCCGCTCCGCTGTACCTCGAGTTCATAAATCGTTCTCACGGGACTTTTTGCCTGACATGCCGCCGCACGAAAAGAGCTGAAATCATGCTCTCCGAGGAAGTGCCTGCCGGCTGCAGCCATGCTGGCATGATCCAGAAACATGTATTCCGGGCAGACCCGGTTGCACAACAGGGCGGAAGTGCCAGGCCGATTCAGAATAATATAGCGATAGTGACGCTGGACGGCTGCGAAACGCGCATGAAAGGAATCAGGTACCTGCGTGGCCCACTGTACGCGAATATCGGCTGGCAAACTGGCATTGCATCCACGTATCCAGTTCCTGGGCTCGCGTATCGACTGCGTATCGAAATGGACCACCTGCCCGGTTGCATGCACACCGGTATCCGTTCTGCCAGCACAAACAACGCCAACCGGATGATCCGCGACACGGGACAGCGCCTGCTCGACACAACCCTGCACGGTGCGCCCTTCGGACTGGCGCTGCCAGCCGAAGTAATTCGTACCGTCATATTCAATGCCAAGGGCGATGCGCATGCAGGATGGATTCGGGGTAGCCGCTGTCGCAGATAGGATGGAATGTTACTGCACCTGACGGGAGCTGAGTCTTGTAAACCGGCCCCGGATCTTGCGATTCACGAGCATGATCAGCCGCTTGTCTGCGCGGCTGTGCAAGCCATGCAGGCAGCTGTAGAAACGCTGAATATCAGGCTAATTCGGCGATCAGCTTGCCCGCCTCGTCCTTCTGCGCCTCGTTCCCTTCTTCAAGGACCTCATCGAGGATACTGCGCGCACCTTCCGGGTCGCCCATGTCGAGATAGGCGCGCGCCAGGTCGAGCTTGGTGCTGACCTCGTCACTGGCATCGAGAAGACCTTCCGTATCTTCATCTTCAATATCCTCGAGGGTTTCGTCGAAGGTGATATCGGCTGTATCCAGATCGTCGAGGTTGTATTCAATGTTTTCAGGTGATTTCTCTGCTGTATCCTCGCGGGTTTCCATGTCCAGCCCGAGATCATCGGGGCTAAAGGCCTTCTCTTCCGCATCCCGGTCTGCCAGGTCATCCATGCCTGTGAGATCCATGTCGAAATCGAGATTGTTGGCATTGCTTGCGGCTGCCCTGTAGAGCTCATTTTCCGGTGACAACTCGTAGCCCATTGTTGCCACTCTCAGCCAGGCAGGATCACCTTCTGTGACGGTATCCCGGAAATCACTTGCCTCCCGGTCAAAGGCGGTAATATTGCCGCCGGCATGGTAGACCTCCAGCAATTTGAGTCTCATGGCGGCATCATCGGGTGTTTTCTCCAGTGCCGCCTGCAGTACATCTTCGGCCTGCTGGATCCTGCCATAGGCGAGATAGACATCCGCTTCGGTCAGCGGGTCTCCTTCATCGGTATCATGCGGGTTGGGTTGAGCCGGTTCTGCAAAAGTCTGGTTTACGGTAACCGGCGGCAGGGGCTCGCTCTCGCGGCTGGTGGCTTCCGCTTCCAGCCGTTTCTCAAGCGTCATTTCATCATCGAAGATACCTTGACTGTCCTTGCGGCGGGTGGAAGCCCAGATGAAGCCACCCAGCAGCATCGCGACCAGTACACCCAGGCCTGCGAGGAGCGGGTTATCCATGAGCTTGTTGACAATCCCGCCCACATCCAGTGTTTTTTTATCACCAGCCGCTTCTGCGCTTGTCCCGGCTTCTTCTGTGCCGGCCGGTGTATCCGTTTCCGTTTCTGCTTCCGCCTCCGCCACTGCCGGTTCTGGCGTCTCTTCCAATGCCGCGGCTGCCTGCTGGTTCTGCATGCTGGCCAACTGATCGTCCTTGAGTTCCAGCAGGCGCTGCATCGTCTGCAGCTGTTCCTCAAGTTCAGTGACGCGCGACTGCATTTCTTCCGATTGCGCGCGGTTAGCCTCGGCGGTTTCGGTAGCCAGGGCAAGTTGTTGCTCGATGTTACTATCGCCGGATTCAGCATCACCGGCCTGGGGATCCCCAGCGGCAGCGGCGCCCTGAATCGTGTCATCTTCCGGGGCAGTCAGCTGCAACCTGCTCTCGGTCATCACAGCAGATGCCGGTTTCTCCGTTGCGACAACGGCCGGGGCAGCCTCAGTGACTGTCGTCTCCTCAGCCTTTTCCCCTGTAGCAACATCCACTGTGCCGGCCGTTCCCGCCTTCCATGCCTGGTACTGGCGATTGGCCTCGTTACGTGCTTCTTGCGCGCTGATGCTGAGGATATCCGCGCGCGACGGGATAGTGAGTGTTGAACCTGCCTTCAGGTTATTGATGTTGTTGTTCTGAAAGGCACCGGGGTTCGCGCGTTGCAGGGCAAGCATCATCTGTTCCATGCTGACGTCGCTGTCCGGTCGGACCCGCCTGGCGATTGTCCAGAGTGTTTCGCTGCGCTTGACGGGGCCGTAGCTGCTGGCGCTGTAGCTGCCGGGGCTGCTGCTTGCCGGTGTGCGTGCTGTCCTTGTTCCCGGGCGTGGAGCCGCGAACCTGCGTGCCGGTTCAGCGGCGACCGGGGTTGCCCGGGGCGCGCCCGACACGGGGCTGGCAGGAATGGCTGGAGCCGCCGGCATGGTGAGGGGCGGGTCGACCAGAACCGTGTACTGACGCATCAGCCGGCCTTTGGGCCACGTCAGTTCCAGCATAAACTCGAGAAAGGGCTCATGGATGGTGTCGGTGCTGCTGATGCGTATGACCGCCTGGCCCCGGTTATCCTGCTCTACCTTGAAGCGGAAATCTCCCAGCAACCGGGACCGTGTCAGACCAGCGCGCCGGTGGGCCTCTGCCGAGGCAATGCTGACTTTCACCTGGGACAGATCGGTCCCGCTCGCCGACGTCAGATCAATGACGGCTCGCATCGGCTGGTTGAGCGCTGACTGCATGTCAATCTCACCAAGTCCAAGCGCGAAAGAATTCGAAGCTACCGTAACCAGGAGCAGGGCTGCAGCTACAGCCGATTTTCTAAACATGCCAAACATCCCCATCAGTTGGTTCTTCTCCGTGATCCCGGGAACGGGACCGGTTCGCAGCGCCCTGTATTCCGCATGCCAGTGCAAAAGTGGCAGCACTATAGCTCACAAATACTCCCTGACCAAAATTTCAGCAATCTGGATGCTGTTAAGCGCAGCGCCTTTGCGCACGTTATCGGCAACGACCCACAGGTCTAAACCTCGCGGGTGGGAGATGTCCTCGCGAATCCGGCCGACGTAGACCGGATCATTCCCTGCCCCCTCCGTTACCGCCGTTGGATAGCCGCCATCTTCCCGTTTATCCAGCACAACGACACCGGGCGCCTTTTTCAGCAGGGAAGTTGCCTGTGCAGCCGTCAATTTTTCACGGGTCTCGATATGCACCGCCTCGGAGTGGCCGTAGAAGACCGGCACACGCACAGCCGTCGGATTGACCTGTATATCCGGGGCTTCCATGATCTTGCGCGTCTCCCAGACCATCTTCATCTCTTCCTTGGTGTAACCGTTATCCTGAAAGACATCGATATGCGGCAGGACATTGAAGGCAATCTGGCGCGGATAGACGACGGGCTTGACGGGTCGACCGTTCAGCAGCTCCGCGGTTTGACTAGCCAGTTCCTCGATTGCTTCCTTTCCGGTTCCGGATACAGCCTGGTAGGTGCAGACATTGATGCGCTGGATGCCCGCGGCATCATGCAGGGGCTTCAGTGCCACCAGCATCTGGATGGTGGAACAATTCGGATTCGCGATGATCCCGTGTGTCTTGTACGCCGCGATGGCATGCGGGTTGACTTCCGGCACGACCAGCGGAATGTCGTCTTCGTAACGGAACCTGGAGGTATTGTCGACCACCACGCACCCGGCCTGTGCTGCGAGCGGTGCATAAGTATCCGAAATGCCGGCACCGGCGGAGAACAGTCCAATCTGTGCCCTGGAAAAATCAAAGCTGCCCAGATCCTCAACCGTCAGATAGGTGTTCCCGAATGGCACCTTCTTGCCGGCGGAACGCTCGCTGGCCAGCGGATAGACCTTGTTGACGGGAAATTTCCGCTCTGCCAGGATCTCCAGCATGGCTTCCCCCACGGCACCGGTAGCGCCGACAACTGCAACATCATATTTACCTGACATCTTTGCTCTGTTCCCGAGTGTGAAAGGCTAGTTCGCCCGTAATGCCGCGACGACGGCATCTCCCATCGCCCGCGTACCGACGGTGGGCTCTTCGTCGGACGCAATATCGGGGGTGCGCAGGCCGGCATCGAGGACCACGCCAACTGCGGCTTCGAGCCTTTCCGCGAGCGCCGGCTCGTTCAGGCTGTAGCGCAGCATCATTGCCACCGAGAGGATCGTCGCAAGCGGGTTGGCGACTCCCTGGCCGGCGATATCCGGCGCCGATCCGTGGATCGGCTCGTACATACCCTTGCCGTTACTGTCGAGTGAGGCCGAGGGCAACATTCCGATCGAACCGGTCAGCATGGCCGCTGCATCCGACAGGATGTCGCCAAACATGTTCCCGGTGACAATGACGTCGAACTGTTTCGGTGCCCGCACCAGTTGCATTGCGGCATTATCGACATACATGTGGCTCAGCTCGACGTCGCTATACTCCTGCCCCAGCCCTGTTATCACCTCGCGCCAGAGTTCGCTGCATTCCAGCACATTGGCCTTGTCAACGGAACACAGGCGCCGGCTGCGCTTGCGAGCGATTTCAAAAGCGGAACGTCCGATGCGCTCGATTTCCGCTTCAGAGTAGACCAGGGTGTTGAACCCCTCGCGCTGACCGTCATCACGGATCCGGATACCGCGCGGTTGTCCAAAGTAAATCCCGCCCGTGAGCTCGCGGACGATCATGAGATCCAGTCCGCTCACCACTTCCGGTTTCAGTGTGGATGCAGCAGCAAGCTGTGGATAGAGAATAGCCGGGCGCAGGTTGGAGAAGAGCTGCAGTCCTGCACGCAGGCCAAGCAGCCCCTGTTCGGGACGCAGCGGGCGCGCCAGTCCATCCCACTGCGGACCGCCTACCGAGCCTAGCAGGATCGCATCTGCCGATTTCGCCAGTTCGAGCGTGGTATCGGGTAGTGGCTTGCCGGCCGCCTCGTAACCGGCGCCACCGACGGGTGCATGCTCGAGCATAATCGACAGGCCATGGTCGGCGCGCAGTGTATCCAGCACCTTGACCGCCTCGGCCACGATTTCCGGACCAATCCCGTCACCGGGAAGGATGGCGACTGTATGTTTCGTTCTCATAAGGTATGTAGCGTGCCTAATCCTGCTGTCTAAAAAGCCAGGGAGCGGCTTGCCTGCGGTTTGCCTCGAACTCGCGAATCGCATCGGCATATTGCAGTGTCAGTCCAATGTCATCAAGTCCTCGTATCAGGCAGTCCTTGCGAAAGGCATCCACCTCGAAATGTATCGTATCACCCGTCGGTGTCGTGATCTGCTGTTCGGGCAGATTCACGACCAGGCGGTAGCCGGGTGTTGCCTCGACTGCCGTGAACAGCCACGCAACCCGTTCGGCGGACAGGACGATCGGCAAGACCCCGTTTTTGAAACAGTTGTTGAAGAAGATATCAGCAAAGCTCGGTGCAATGACGACGCGGAAGCCGTAATCGAGCAGTGCCCAGACGGCATGTTCCCGCGAGGAACCGCAGCCGAAGTTTTCCCGTGCCAATAAAATGCCGGCACCCTGGTAACGGGCTTTGTTCAGCACAAAGTCCGGATTGAGCCTGCGCTGTGTATTGTCCATGCCGGGCTCGCCGCTTCCAAGGTAACGCCACTCATCAAACAGGTTGGGTCCAAAACCACTGCGCTTGATCGACTTGAGGAACTGCTTGGGTATGATGGCGTCGGTATCGACATTGGGTCGATCCAGCGGCACTACCAGTGCATCAACAATTTCAAATTTGTCCATTGGTTTGCTTGCCGTCGTTTCAGGTGAGTTCGCTGCGAATATCCGCGAAGTGCCCCGTGACGGCCGCGAGCGCCGCCATGGCCGGACTGACCAGGTGGGTGCGCCCGCCTTGCCCCTGGCGGCCCTCGAAATTGCGGTTTGACGTCGAGGCGCAGCGATCACCGGGCGCCAGACGGTCGGCATTCATTGCCAGGCACATGGAACAACCGGGTTCCCGCCATTCGAAGCCGGCTGCGGTGAAGATCCGGTCCAGTCCCTCGGCCTCGGCCTGGCGCTTGACCAGTCCGGAACCCGGCACGACCAGTGCCTGCTTGATACTGGCAGCAACCTTGCGGCCGCGAATAGCCGCAGCAGCCGCGCGCAGGTCTTCGATGCGGGCGTTGGTACAGGAACCGATGAAAACGTGATCAGGGCGAATTGCCGTGAGCGGCATCCCGGGTTGGAGGTCCATGTATGCCAGCGCCTTGCGCATGCCTTCTCGCCTGACGCTGTCCGCTTCGGCCTCCGGGTCAGGAACCACCGCATCGATCCCGGCCACCATCTCCGGTGACGTGCCCCATGTGACCTGGGGTGACAATTGTCCGGCATCCAGCAGCACGCGCCGGTCGAATTCCGCGTCCGGGTCACTGTGCAGGTCTGCCCAGACCGCCTCGGCACGCTCACGGAGTTCTCCCTTTGGCGCATAGGGGCGTTCATCCAGGTATTCCAGTGTCGTGGCATCCACCGCCACCATGCCGGCGCGGGCGCCCGCCTCGATGGCCATGTTGCAGATCGTCATGCGACCTTCCATCGACAGGCTGCGCAGGGTGCTCCCGGCAAATTCAATCGAGTATCCCGTGCCGCCCGCGGTGCCGATCTTGCCGATAATGGCCAGCACCACGTCCTTGGCGGAAACGCCCGGGGCAAGCTGCCCGTCTACACTGACCAGCAGGCTGCGGGTTTTTTTCATGATCAGGCACTGGGTCGCCAGCACGTGCTCAACGTCCGAGGTACCGATGCCAAAGGCCAGCGCACCAAAGGCGCCGTGCGTCGAGGTATGCGAATCCCCGCAGACCACAGTCATCCCCGGCAGTGTTGCGCCCTGCTCCGGTCCGATCACGTGGACGATGCCCTGGCGCGGATCATTCATCGAGAATTCGGTGATCCCCAGGGCCGCGCAGTTCT
>JASFOC010000062.1:0-9099 GCA_050116715.1 Gammaproteobacteria bacterium | reverse complement strand
AGAAGCTGCTGGCCTATTCCAGCATGGGCCAGCTCGGCTATATCGTCACCGGTATCGCGCTGATGAGCCACCTCGGCTGGGTAACCGCCCTGTACCTGACAGTGAATCATTTCCTCTTCAAGGGCATCCTGTTCCTGGCCGTCGCTGGCGTGGTGCTGCGTACCGGCGAGCGTTACATGTACAAGATGGGCGGACTGATCAAAAACATGCCCTTTACCTTCGTCGCCACCATGATCGCCATTATCGCCATGTCCGGCGTGCCACCGCTGACCGGCTTCGGCGGCAAGTGGCTGCTGTTCAATGCCATCATGGAAAAAGGCTGGTACTGGCTGGCCGCCCTGGCATTCTTCTCCAGCGCCGTGGCGTTTCTGTACATGTTCCGGCTGCTGCAGACGGTATTCCTGGGACAGCGCAAGCTGGCGCACGCCAAACTGCGCGAGGCACCGGCCATCCTGCTGGTACCCCAGTTCCTGCTGATCGGCGTCATCATGCTGTTCTCCGCCTGGCCGAAACTGCTGCTCGACGTGCTGTCGGCGGCCGTCACTCCCTGGCTCGGCGGCAGTCTGGTATGGGACGGCCTTGCCCTGCAGACCGATCTCGGCTACTGGAACGCACCGATGATCATGGGCATTATCGCCGGCGTGTGGATGACCCCGCTGGTGATCCTGCTGCTGGCCTCGCTGACCCTGAAGATCCAGAAGGTCGAGCAGTTCAATATCGTGTACGCGGCGGAGCGCCCGCACCGCCCGGAAGACACGCACTTCGCCTACAACTTCTTCGCCCACTACGACCGCGCCATCGGGTTCCTGGTGCGACCGCGAGCCACCGCGTTCTGGAATACCGCGAACGAATGGACCCATACCCTGGCCGGGGGACTGCGAGTTTTCTATAACGGCAACGGCCAGACCTATGCGCTGTTGATCCTGATGTTCCTGGTGGGTTTGTACCTGGTAAACGGAGGACTGCGCCAGTGATAGCGGAATGGTTTGGCAGAATCGGTAATTTCGCCCTGACACTGCTGATCGTGGCCGTCTACGGCCTGCTCGTGGGCGCCTTCATCGAGCGCACCATTGCCAAGGTGCAGGGCCGTATCGGCATTCCCTACCGACAGCCGTTCATCAATATCCTGAAGACCTTCGTCAAGCGCACCGCCGTCAGTCACGGCATCATGTTCTACCTCGGCCCGGTGTTCCGTATCGCCGGCGGTATCGGTACGCTGGCCTTCATCCCGGTGATTTACGGCAGCGAGACCTTTGCGAATTTCAGCTTCGCCGGCGACCTGTTCCTGGTGATCTACTTCATGTTCTTCGGCCAGCTCGGCATGGCGCTGGGCGCCGGCGAGAGCGGCCATCCCTACAGTGCCATCGGCATCGCCCGCGGCCTGTCACAGATGACCGCCTACGAGGTACCGTTCGCGCTGGCGGTGATTTCCATCGTGATCCAGTACGACACCCTGTCGATCACCGAAATCGTGGCCGCACAGCAGGGCGGCTGGCAGAACTGGACGCTGTTTACCAACTGGGTCGCGACACTGGCGGCCATGCTGGCCTTTCTCGGCATGACGGGCTATTCCCCGTTCGACATATTTCTGGCGCCGCAGGAAATCCCGATCGGCCCGCCGACCGAG
Organism: Gammaproteobacteria bacterium; assembly: GCA_050116715.1. GTDB lineage: Bacteria > Pseudomonadota > Gammaproteobacteria > UBA9214 > UBA9214 > UBA9214. The sequence continues at coordinate 7,472 of JASFOC010000062.1, read as the reverse complement.
TTTCACAGCGCCTACCTGTCGTTGCTGCAGCTCAATCGCGCCCTGTTCGGCGCGACCAAGCTGGTGCTCTTCATGAACCTGTTTTTTGGCGGCGCCACCGGCTGGATCGAGCTGATGATCAAGACGCTGGCGATATACATGGTCGCCGTTGTGGTCGGCGTGGCGTTCCCGCGCTTCCGCGTTGACCAGTCGATCCGGTTCTTTTTCAAGATCCCGACGCTGGTCGGAATATTTTCCATAATTTATGTACAGATGATGTTTACCTCCTGAGCGTTACAATGATCCTGACAAGCCGTCACGCGAGGCACGCTTTATGAAAAAGACTCCGGACACCTATCCAACCCTGGAAAATGCGGGTTTGTCGGCCGAGGATCAGCTGCTGTTCTCCAATGCCCGGCCGCGTCCCTACGAGCCCTACCCGATCAAGGCGATAGAGGATTTCGCCAACTGGGCGCGGGCGAATTCGCTGTGGATCCTGGCCTTCGGCACCGGCTGCTGCTCCATCGAGCTGCGCCCGCTGATGACCGCACGCTTCGACGCCAATCGCTTTGGCGTCGCCGGCCGGCCGACGCCGCGGCAGTCATCGGTATTCATCATCGGCGGCTACGTCTCTGTGAAGACGCTGAAACGCATCGTGCGCAGCTACGAGCAGATGCAGGGACCCAAGTTCATCATTGCGCTTGGCAGCTGCCCGGCCAATGGCGGCATGTACTTCGACAGCTACAACACCATCAACCAGTTCGACCTGTACCTGCCCGTGGACCTGTACGTCACCGGCTGCATGCCGCGCCCGGAAGCACTGCTTGGCGCCATCCTCGAACTGCAGGACGACATCAAGGCAGGCAAGTGCGACGGCGCCAACCGCTACATCGAGCATTTCGACGAGTACAAGGCCAACCAGAAAAAGGTCATCAAGGACTGGAACATGCCGGATTACAACTGGTAGACCCATGACACACTATCGAACCGCGGAAAAGCAACCATGAGTGACATGCTGGACAGACTGGTGCGTGATTTCGGCGTCACTGATATCAACCACCGCCCGCCGGCAATCACCACGCTGAAGGTGCGCCGGGAAAACGGCGAGCGCCTGATCCGCGAGCTGCGCGACCGCGAGGGTTTCACCCACCTGAATTTCATCGCCTGCACCGACTGGATCGAGGATGGCATCTTCAGGCTGGTCTACATGCTGCACAACTATGACAGCAAGCAGAACCTGGGCATACACATCGACATCGGGCGTGACAATGCCGAGATGACCTCGATCCACACACTGTGGGCGCAGGCCTGGACCTACCAGCGCGAGCTGCGTGAAATGTACGGCATCAATTTTCCCGGCAGCCCGCGGCTGGAAGAGAACTTCTGCCTCGAGGGCTGGGATGACATGCCGCCGATGCGGCGCGATTTCGATACCGTGAAATACAGTACCGAACGCTTCGGTCACCGTGAAGGCAGGGTCAGCCTGGTGCCGCGCGACCATATGAAGGTACAGCTCTACCCGAATCGTGGAGGGGATGAAAAGTGACATTAACAACCGGCCATTCCGCTTCTCTGGATTTCGCCCAGCCCGAGCCGGTCGACCTGTCATCGGGAAAGTATGTCAAGCTGTGGCAGGGCCCGCAGCACCCGGGTATCACCGGCAACATGTCGCTGGAGCTGACACTGGAAGGCGACACCATCATCGAATGCAAGACCCACGTCGGTTACCTGCACCGCGGCTTCGAGAAGCTGATGGAGCAACGCACCTTCATCCAGAACTTCACCGTGGTCTGCCGCATCGCGGTACCCGAACCGGCCTTCAACGAATACCTGTACGCGGCCGCAATAGAAGCGATCAGCGGGGTCGAGTCGCCGGTCCGCGCGCAGTGGATACGCACGCTGAACCTGGAAATGATGCGCCTCGCCAGCTTCCTGATGTGGATCGGCGGCCAGGGCGGTGCCTTCGGTCAGTACACCGTGGCGAACTGGACCCTCACCTACCGCGACTACGTGCTCGACCTGTTCGAGGAAATGACCGGCGCGCGCATCTACCATATGTACATGGTACCCGGCGGGGTGCGCGCCGGACTGCCGGCAGGATTCGAGAAACGCATCCTCGAACTGATGGACAACACCGACAAGCTGCTCGACCAGATCGAACGCGTGATGTACAACAACGTGGTGTTCAAGGCACGCGCCAAAGGCCTGGGTGTCATTGCACCGGAACTGGTGGACCCGTACGGCGTGGTCGGCCCGAATGCGCGCGCCAGCGGCTTCGAGCGCGACCTGCGCAAGGACGAACCCTACCTGGTATACGACCAGCTCGATTTCAACGTCATCAGCGGCAGCGCCGGCGATGCCTATGAACGCGCCTGGCTGCGACTGCAGGAAACCCGCCAGAGCGTCAACCTGATACGCCAGTGCATCCAGGGGACGCCGGCGGACGGCCCGTTCCAGGCAGACATGCCGAACATGCTGCACTGGAAGGTTCCGGCCGGCGAAACCTACGTCAAGGCCGAGTGTACCCGCGGTGAATACGGCTATTACATGGTCACCGACGGTACCGAGATCGTCCGCCGCGTGCACGTGCGCGGCCCGAGCTATACCCATGCCATCGCCCTGATGGAGCGCCTCGCGGTCGGCACCAACATTGCGGACATCGCCGGGCTGATGGTTTCGCTGCACACCTATCCGCCCGAAATCGAGCGTTAGGCGGGAATTATTATGAGCCTGAAAGACCTGCTATCACCGTTCTACGTCTGGCAACGCGCCTTCGAGAAGCCCTATACCACGATCAAGCCGATACAGGATCGTCCCGGTTCAGCAGCCTATCGCGGCTTTCACATCAATGTCAGCGAACAATGCATCGGCTGCGGCACCTGCCACACGATCTGCCAGAACGATGCCATCGACATGGTCAGGGCCGAGGCATACGAAGGCCGCAGCGGCGACAGCGGACTGCGACCGCGTTTCGACTACGGTCGCTGCTGCTGGTGCGCCCTGTGCGTGGACATGTGCCCCGCCGGCTCCCTGCGCATGAGCAACGAGTACACCTGGATCACCAGCGATCCGACCGAATTTCACTTTACCGCGGGCGTGGAACACACCACCTGGCAGGAAAACCCGCTGGGCTACCGCCGCGCGGAAGGCTACCACCTCTACCCGACCCGGCGCATCGACATGGAGATGCGCCCGCCGGAAGAAAGCGTGCAATCCTTTGATGAGGTGGTGCTGGGCTACAGCGAGGAACAGGCGCTGCTGGAGGCCGATCGCTGCATCGAATGCGGCATCTGTGTTGCCACCTGCCCGGCGCACATGGACGTTCCCGACTACATTCGCAGCATCCGCGAGCGTGATTACGAAACAGGCCTGCAGTTGATGTACCGCACCAATCCCTTCCCCGCCACCTGCGGACGCATCTGCACGCGCCGCTGCGAATCGGTCTGCCCGGTCGGTATCCAGGGCGATCCCATCGCCATCCGCTGGCTGAAGCGTTTCATTGTTGACCAGGTGGCGCCGCAGGACTACACCCGCATCCTGGCAGACCAGGCCGGCGACAGTGGCCATCGGGTCGCCATCATCGGCGCCGGTCCCGGCGGCCTGAGCGCAGCCTATTACCTGCGCCGCAAGGGTCACGCGGTCACGGTATTCGAGTCGCAGGCCATGGCCGGCGGCATGCTGCGCTACGGGGTCCCCAGCTACCGCCTGCCCGACGCGTCACTGGACAAGGACATCGGCCACATCCAGTCACTTGGCGTCGACATCCGCTTCAACACCCGGGTCGGCCGCGACATCCAGTTCAGCGAACTGCTGGACAACTACGATGCGGTCTTTATCTCCACCGGGCTGTCGCTGCCATCCAGCATGCGCATCCAGGGCGAGGACCACCCGCGTGTGCTGTCCGGGCTGCAGGTGCTGGACGACGTCGCCAGCGGCCGCGACCCTGGCATCGGCCGGCAGGTCGCCGTAATCGGTGGCGGCAACGTTGCCATGGACGCTGCGCGGGTATCACGCAGGCTGGGCGCAGAGGTGACCATCCTCTACCGCCGGCGCATCGCCGACATGCCGGCGGATCCCGAGGAAATCCACGAGTCCCGGGAGGAAGGCTGCCGCATCGTCACCCAGGCCATCCCGGTCGAGGTGCTGAACGCCGCACAGCCCGGCCAGGTCACGCTGCAGTGGGGCGAGGCCGAGATGGTGCAGGATCCCAAGGGCGGGCGGCCGCGCCCGGTGCTGCAGGAAGACCGCATGCACACGGACACCTTCGACTGCATCATTTCCGCCATCGGCCAGGGCGGTGACCTGGACTTCATCCCCGGCAACCTGCAGGAACAGCTGGCCATCGAGTGGGGCAAGTTCATTCCCGGCGAATACCAGCACACTGCGCTGGCCAAGGTATTTGTCGGCGGTGACGTCGCCAACCGCACGGCTGATGCCATCAGCGCCATCGAGGACGGCCACCATGCCGCGCGCGGCATCGACCGGTTCCTGAACCCCGAAACTGACAGCAATTCCGGCTGACAAGGTGAACTGATATGAATACCGTTGATGAAATTCTGGACTATGCCATCGACCAGGAGCAGCAAGCCGCCGACTTCTACGCGGACCTGGCCAGGCGTGCCGAGAAGGCCGGCATGAAGGAAATACTGCTGGATTTCTCCGCAGAGGAGCAAAGCCACAAGGATCGGCTGCTGGCGGTCAAGGCCGGTGAACGCGAACTCACGCCGGAACAGGAAGTCCTCGACCTGAAGATCTCCGACTACCTGGTCGAGGTCGACGCCAGTACCGATATTTCCTACCAGGATGCCCTGATCGTTGCCATGAAGCGCGAACGTGCCGCCTTCCAGCTGTACAGCGACATGGCCGCACAGGTACCGGAGAGCCACCTGAAGGAGGTGCTGCAGGGGCTGGCCAAGGAAGAAGCCAAGCACAAGCTGTTCTTTGAATCCGAATACGACGATCGCGTACTGATGGACAACTAGTGTTCTGTTAATTCAATAATACGCCACGGAATCCACGGAAGGACACGAAATGATTCATTGGCTCCTGTTTCTTGCGTGTTTTTCCGTGGATTACGTGGCCATAAGTTCACCAGCCAGGTAGTGTAGTTGACCACCCGCTCGCCTTTCCTCACGCCTGTACGGGCATAAAGAACCCGCCCCGACCTTAACGCTTGGCACTTTAATTTCAGTCGTCCCTGACCACCAGCACCGAGCACGGCGCATGACGTGTCACGTTGCCGGTCAAAGACCCTTGCAGCAGCCGCTGCAGGGCGCTCTTGCCCCTGCTGCCCAGCACGATCAGGTTACTGCCGGACGCCTCGGCGGCCTCGATGATTTCATGCGAACTGCTGGCACCTTCGCGCAGCTGGGATCTCACGCCGGGCACACTGCCATGCAACCTGGCGACGGCAACGTCCAGCGCAGCCCTGGCGGCAATCTTCTTCTGCTGCCAGACGGGGCTGAGATGCTGGTAAATATCCTGGCGGAACCCGGTGACCAGGGTGAGTACCGTCACGACCTCCACGGTATCCCGTGCGTCCAGCGGCAGCGAGGTGCACAGTTCCAGTGCCTTGCGGGCCGGTGCGGAATCGTCGTAGGCAAGCAGTATCCGCCAGGGCCCGCCGTCCGGGCCCGGCAGGGGATGACCGGCCTGGGGCTGCTTCACGATCAGCACGGAGTACGGGGAATAGGTCAGGACCCGGGTGGCAATACTGCCCAGCATGAAGCGCCTTACCGGCGACTGTCCATGCGACCCGACAACCACCAGGTCGACCTGCGCCTCCTCGGCAGCAACCAGGATCTCCTCGGCGACATCCCCCGAGCGCAGCTGGACCGTCACTGCCAGGCCACGCGCACCGACACGCTGCGCCGCCATGTCAAGAAATGCCTGCGCCTCTTCCCTCACGGTATTGTGGACCTCGTGCAACGCCTCGCTCTGCGTCGCCGTCAGCTCCACTGACTCGGCATCCACGAACACACGCTTGTCTATGACGGTCAGCAGGATTACCGAACTGTTGTCGGGCAGCGGGAAGCGCAGCAGGAAGTCCAGTGCCGTCCCTGCGTGGTCCGATCCGTCAGTCGCCAGCAGTATCTTCATCTCGATTCGCCTCTCTGTGCATGACACCCGCAAACCGGGGTGCCTGCCTGTAAATGATAGCCCTCACGATCCATCCTGCCGCAGCCAGCCTTACACCGGGTGCGCACTTTCCACGTTCAGGGCAAAACCGAGGACCACGTAAACAGTGTAAACCGCCAGCAGCCAGACACCCTGCCAGCGGTGAAACACCCCCGACCGGTTCATCGAGATGAATGCACGGAAGGAGAACAGGATGACAAGCATGGCCGGGAAGTGGAAATAGTAGAAATTTTCCGGGATGGCCAGCGGTGAAGCGACCGCGGCAGCACCGATGACAAACAGGCAGTTGAGCACGTCCGCCCCGACGATATTACCGACCGTGATTTCCGGGTGCCCCTTGCGCACCGCCGCGATGGCTGTCATCAGCTCCGGCAGCGATGTGCCGAATGCGACCATGGTCGCGGCAATCACGTCGTCCGGCACGCCGAGGCGTAGCGCGATCTCCGATGCCGCAGGCACCAGCACGCGTGCCCCGACGACGATCATCACCAGGCCACCGACCACCAGTAGCCAGCACTTGCCGATGCCCATCAGTTCGTGCGCGGCCGCCTCCCCTTCTTCCATCAGCACGACGCTGCCCTGGCGGGCCCAGACGTAGGTGATATACAGGTAGCCGACCAGCAGCGCCAGGAACAGAAAACCGACCCAGCGCTCCAGCACCGGTTCGGGATCGCCGCGCAGCAGGGGGATTAGCGCGATGCCCACCAGCAGTACGGCCGCACCGATCTGAACCCAGCCGGTGCGGTTGAGTATAAAGCGGTTCATCGGCACGGTGGCCAGTACGCAGGTCAGGCCAAAGATCAGGCCCGTGTCGGCGATAATGGAACCGACACCGTTGCCGAGTGCCAGTCCGGGATTACCCATGAAGGCCGCCATGACGGAAACAAAGGCCTCCGGCAGGGTCGTACCCAGCGATACCACGGTTGCACCGATGACGATTTTCGGCATGCCGGTACGCTCGGCGAGGTCCACCACACCGTCGATCATCCAGTCGGCGCCTTTTGACAGCAGCAAGACGCTGACCACGACGATGCCCAGCAGCGATGCAATGGAAAGCTCGGCGACAAACGCCTGCAGAACCGCCTCGTCACCCAGCAATTTCAGCAGCGAAAATTCCATTGCGCTTCCTGTTGAATGTTTTTGCAAAAAATACCGGCACCGGAACCGATGTACCAGCCCGATAAAATACGTTGTCAGTCACCAGAAAACAATTACGCAGTTGCGCTGCGAGCCCTCTGGCATCAAGCAACGGGTAAACACCTGAATTCACGCGGCTGCGATCTCTCTGCGACTGCAGTCCGCCTGGATCCGCCGACTCGGGCAGCACCGATGGCACACCGGATCGGTGCCACGTG
>JASFOC010000061.1:0-9113 GCA_050116715.1 Gammaproteobacteria bacterium | reverse complement strand
ACTGCCGAACACGACTATCGTGTGGCGCACGGCGTGCTCCCTGAGCAGCAGGTCAGGCTTCATGTACTCCAGGTTGAGGCGCAGCCCGCGTGCCTCGTCCCGCTCGAGGAAGGCCACGTCCTGGTCAGCACGCCGGTAGCTGGGTGCATTCAGCAGCGCCTGGATGCGCGCGGGCGCCCGGGGATCTTCCTCGCCGGTCTTGGGCCGGGACTCGGGCAGCGGCTCCCGCCGGTGTTCCGGGTGCGGCGGGTGCGGGATCTCCGGACGGGACGGCTTGTCGCTTGTGCTCATGGATACCTGTTACTCCGTTTTTCTGCGACGACTTCATCAATCAGTTCCTGCCGCTTGTCCTGCAGTTTCTCATGCCAGGAGACCGCGTCACCATAGGCGAAAAACCGCGGATAACGCATGTGGGCATCCGGCACATGGCGCGCATGGCGAATCGGACACCAGTGCTGCTCGGTGCGCGAAATAATTTCCCGGGCATAGGCCATGACCCCGTTGGCGTAGCCGCAATAGCTGCAGTTCACCTTTTCAATGGTATTCAGGTACGCCAGCTTGTGACGGTCGTTTACCATGTAGCGACGCCGCACCACGATCGGCACGCCGTAGACACGAAAACAGGTATGCTGAAACAGGCTGAAGCTCAGATCGATGACCAGCAGCGGCAGCAGCACACTGTAAATGACCGGTACAGTCAGGATGCTGGTCAGCCTGGCGTCCAGCAGGTAACGCAGCGAACTGACCCGGTAGCGCCGCTGCAGGTCCCGCACTTCCCGGGATATCAGGACGCGGCCGTTTTCCACGCTGTAGCGAAAGGTTTCACGCGCACTGTCAAAGCGGCGTTCCAGTTGCTCCTGGATACCGCGCATCTCGTCTAACAACTTGCTGATATCCGTATACATAGCCAGAACTCCGCGCCGGCGTGAGAAAGTTCACGCCCGGGAAGCCACTATATCGCAATCAGCTGCCATAACCATGCTTGATGCGGACCGGAAGCGGTTCCTGACTGGATTTGCGGACAAATTTGTGTATTTAATTAGTTCATGCTGTGTGCAGCGATCAAGCCTGCAACGACAATATCCATAGCTGCGGTCACCAGGAGCAAAAACATGAAAATACTGACCACAATACTGTTCAGCCTGTCCCTGATCTGTACCCCGTTGACGGCTGCCGCCGACAAGGGTGGCAACAAGGGTCCGAGCGACCGGGCCTATGAACGCGCAAGCGACAATGCCAGCTTCAAGCGGGGTGACGACTACGACAAACCCCGGCAGGGGAAGCAGCATAAAGGCGACGATGACGACGCTGAACATCATCGGCACCGTGATGATCGGGACTCTGACAGGGACCGCGACTACCGTGGCAGCCGTGATCCGAATCGGGAGCGGGAGCAGGACCGGGAGCGGGACCGGGACAAAGCGGACCGGGAGTGACAGCGGAGAACATGCGGCAGCGACGCCTCAGGGTGACAACTGCCCGAGCGGGATGCGGCCATGTCCAGGACGTGGCCGTTTTACCCGCAGGCAGCCGGGTGCAACTATAAATACTGCATCAAGCCACGCAGCACCAGTACGTGGTAACTGACAATTCCCTGCACCTCGCCGTGTTCTACAACCGGCGCCCGCTCCAGCCCGAAACGGTCGAACAGGCGGGCGCAGTAGCGGATATTCATCGTCGGCGCAACCTGGATCACCGGTTTGGACATGATTTCGTAGACATTCACGCGATCCGGTGACTTGTCTAGTGCCAGCACCTGCTTTGCAATATCCGCCAGGACGACAATACCCAGCTCATCATGGTCGTCACGCTTGTTCACAATCAGGGCGCGCGCATTGGAGTCGGCCATCATTGAAAGGGCCGTTCTCACCGTTTCCTCGCGGTCTATGCGACCAAAACTGGTCCGCATAATATCCTTTACCAGGATAATTTTCTTTTCCATCAGAGTTCCTCCCCAACCTTTTCTGTCAATTCCGCCACCTGGTGCAGGACGCCGACCGCGTCCTCAACGTCGAGCTGGAAGGCAATACCGGTACCGGGCGCGGTTTCGAACTCGCCGACCTCGCTGATGGTTTCCAGGATCTGCCGGCTCAGGTGCTGTTCCACCAGCAGCAACAACATGTCCCGCTGGGTCTCCAGCGTCAGGCCAAAGAATGTCTGACTTTTTTCCAGGCCTTCGCCGCGGGCATTGTTGAGTACGGTTGTGCCGGTGGCACCCGCTTCCCTGGCAGCGGCGATTACCTTGTCGGTCTTGTTATCCTTCACCAGTGCTATGATTAACTTGAAGTGCATGTGAGTACTCCTCGGTTTGCAGGCAGTTACACTTTTTTCCGGGCGCCGAGCCTTATCCGGAATTCCGAAATTTGCGCATAGGCCATGACCGACATGATCGGGAACAGGCTTGCAAAGGCGATCAACCCGAAGCCATCCAGCAACGGGCTGCGACCCGGAACAGATTCGGCCAGTCCCAGCCCCAGCGCCGCCACCAGCGGCACGGTCACCGTCGATGTCGTCACACCCCCTGAATCGTAGGCCAGCGGCACGATAAGCCGGGGTGCGTAATAAGTCTGGATCATGACAAGGACATAGCCGGTAATGATGAAATAATGCAGCGGATAACCGGTCACGATGCGCCAGGTTCCCAGCGAGATGCCAACGGCCACACCGATCGCCACCGCGATACGCAGTCCCCAGACGCCAATCGCGCCGGCCGACACCTTGTGGGCCTTGATCGCCACGGCGATCAGTGACGGCTCCGCAACCGTGGTGCTGAATCCGATGGCAAATGCGAAAATATACACCCAGTAATAATCTGTCCAGTGCAGGACATGCAGTACACCCGCACCGCCGTCCACCATGAATTCCGCGTGTGTCAGCTGTTCCGCCATCAATCGACCCAGCGGGAACAGCGCCTGTTCCAGGCCCTGCAAAAACAGCGACAGTCCCAGCAACACGTAGAAGAACCCGAACAGGACCCGCCGCAGGTTGGGAATCGGGCGGCGCAGGATAAACAGCTGGAAGCCGAAGATCACGGCAGCGATGGGCAGCACATCCCGCAAGGTGGCAAGCAGACTGTGCAGCAGGCCGGCCAGCCATTCCATCAGATGATCATCCCGTAGCCCATGACGAAAATCATCGGCGTCAGCGAAGCGAAGGCGATCAGGCCGAAGCCGTCGACCATGGGGTTGCGGCCGCGGATGCTGGATGCCAGCCCGACACCGAGCGCGGTAACCAGGGGAACAGTAATCGTCGACGTGGTCACTCCGCCCGAGTCATAGGCGATCCCGATGATCGCAGGAGGAGCGAATGCCGTCATGATGACGATGCCTGTATAACCGCCGATAATCAGGTAGTGGATGGGCCAGCCCTTGAGGATGCGCAGGACGCCGATGACGATCGCAAGCCCCACGGAAATCGCCACCGTCAGGCGCAGGCCCGTTGCATAGCTTTGCATGGACTGCTCGCTGGAAACGATCATGCCGCCGTTGGCCGCGACCTTGGCCGCTTCTGCCGCCACCGCGATCAACGCGGGCTCGGCGACGGTGGTACTGAAACCCAGCGTGAAAGCGAACACCAGCAGCCAGAAGATGCTGCCCTTTTGCGAGAAGGCCTGTGCCATCGACTCGCCGATCGGGAACAGCCCCATCTCGAGGCCATAGATAAAAAAGGTCAATCCCAGCGTCACCAGCAAGGTACCGACCAGTAATCCTGCCAGGTCGGGAATCGGCTGCTGCAGCACGACCAGCTGGAAAAACGTGATTACCAGAATGATAGGCGCAAGGTCGCGCAGGCTGTCCAGCAACGATTTACCAAGGGCCAGGATGGAGCGCCACATCAGGAGAGGGCAGACCTTTCGTCTTGTTCGCGGAGTCGGGACTATAGCATGTAACGTATCCTGGCTATACCGTGAAGCAGCCGCCAGGCAGCGGGCTAGCCGGGCAGCCCGTCGGCGCGCGGTTGCAACAGCATTGGCAGGAAGCTGGCCAGGAACAGGCCGAACGGCAGAATCCACAAGCATCCGGCAACCGCGATCCAGACTGGCTGGTGCACCGGGTCGAGCAGCGGCAACACGACCCGTACCAGCGTGCCGACAGCCAGCAGCACGAACATGAACGGCACGACTGCCGGCGGTTCCTGGATATTGCGTCCGGTGTGCCCCAGGGTCACGCGCACCATCATGCCGAGGGTAAACAGCCCGATGCCCCCGTAGCTAAAGGCGTGCAATGCCGGCATCGGCGACAGGCCGAACAGGTACACGCCGGCCTTCAGCGCAAAACCGAGCACCAGTGCAGCGTAGGCCAGGAACAGCACCCACAACAGGGGCACGCGCATGAGACCGGGCCGGTACCAGCCGGCGAGCCGCGCACCATGCAGCAGGCACAGCAGGCCCGCCAGCGCTGCCACCATTGCAGAATCCGGTCGCCAGATATCCACGAGCCAGAACACCAGGAACAGGACCAGGCTGGAGACGTCCAGCCAGCCGGGGTTCTTCAACGCGGGTACGGCCAGGCCCTTTTCGATGAAAAACGGCAGTACCCTGCGCGCCATCACCAGGACAAGGGCCACGATCATGTAGATGCCCGTATACAGTCCGGCCCTGGTACCCTGCGGGAACAGCCCGAGCATGCCCGCGTAGAACAGCAGGTTTGCCACAAGCAGCAATGCAACCTTGGACAGAATTCCGACCTGCCGGTACTGGCGCACCCGGATCACGGGACAGGCGACCGCGGCAAGCAGCAGGCTGTTGAACAGGCAATCCGCGATGGCGGCCCACAGCAGGGGCACGGCCTCGCCGAGGGCCAGCAGGACACGTGCCGCCAGCCAGCAGGACGCCAGCAGCAGCAACGGCACACCCCGCAGCGTCTGCACGCCGGTCCAGTTCCTGGCGGCGGTAAGCAGGAAGCCTGCCACCACAGCCATGGCGTAGCCGAATATCATCTCGTGGGCATGCCAGGTCATCGCCGCCATACCACCGCCCGGCCATTCCAGTCCCAGCAGCCACGCCCCCAGCCAGCCGGCCGTCGCCAGGATGGAAAAAACCGCTGCCAGGGCAAAGAACGGCCTGAAACCGAGATTCAGCACGGCAGTGTTTTTCCAGCTCACGGGTAAATCTCCGGCACGAATTCGACTGCCAGTATGCCTGATGAAACCGGGAGTGGCGTATGCAAAAGCCCGGATGGTCTCAGGGACAGCCTTGCGAACGGCCCCGACCTGGTCCAGCGTTGTTGAATTGATGGCGCACCCGGCAGTATCCATGGATACTGTCGGGGCATGAGGAAACTTGACGAAGACCTGGCAGGATGGCTGGAATAACCTCGCGAGTGACAGCGTTGTTTCACCCGCATGGCGAGAGGCGTCAGAATACGGGAATCAGCGGCATCCGAACCTGCGCGAAATTTCCCTTGCCCGCTAACAGGAACGTAACAATCCCCCGTTATGCTGTGCAGCCACTTTCCGGGCGAGTCAGCGCCCCGCTGTTCACGGATGCTGGGTCAGCATTACGCGGCTGTCCCCGGCCAGCCTGGATGCTGGCTGGCCGGGACCCTATGGAAATTCAGGAAACCGGCACATGACCAAACATATCGGGATACTTACAGCGGGTGGTGACAGCCCTGGCCTGAACGCGGCGATTCGCGGCGTGGGCAAGGCCGCACAGAATTTCTACGGTATGCACATCATCGGCTTCCGCGACGGATTTCGCGGCCTGGTGGAAAACCGGGTCATCCGGCTGGACGGCGAATTCCTCTCCGGCATCCTGACAACCGGCGGCACCGTGCTCGGCACCAGCCGTGACAAGCCGCACAAGATGCAGATCGGCGACAAAGTGCTGGACATGACCGATGTCATCGCAAAGAACTACGCTGACAACCACCTCGACGTGCTGGTTTGCCTGGGGGGCGGCGGTACCCAGAAGAACGCGCTGCGCCTCAAGCAGAAGGGGCTGAACGTGATTACGCTCCCGAAAACCATCGATAACGATATCGCCCTCACCGACACGTCCATCGGTTTTGATACCGCGCTGGGGATCGCCACCGAGGCCATCGACCGCCTGCACAGCACTGCTCACAGCCATCATCGCATCATTGTCGTGGAGATCATGGGGCATCGCGCCGGCTGGCTGGCGCTGGGTGCCGGGATCTCGGGCGGCGCGGACGTCATCCTGATCCCGGAAATCCCCTACCAGCTCGAGATTGTCGCCGACGCCATTCGCAAGCGGGTGCGCAGCGGCAAGAAATTCAGCATCGTGGTGATTGCCGAGGGCGCCATGTCACGCGAGCACGCCAAAAGCGTACAAGCCGCGACAACCTCCAAAAAGAAAGCAAAAGACAAGTCACAAAAGAAGGATGCCATGAAGGGGATGGCCCGACTCGAGGCCGCACACGGCAATCACGCCCAACGCCTGGCGCTGCAACTGGAAGAACTCACTGGCCTGGAGGCCCGTGTCACTATCCTGGGGCACCTGCAACGCGGCGGCACGCCGTCCGCGGCCGACCGCATCCTCGCCACCCGCCTGGGCTCGGCCTGCGTTGACCTGATCAACAAGGGGAAATACGGTGTACTGGTAGCCGCCCGCGGTGACGATGTAAAAACGGTTCAGCTGGAGGATGTTGCCGGCAACCGCAAACTGGTCCCCCTGGGCCATGCGTGGATCACCACCGCACGGCATGTCGGCGTTAATCTGGGAGACGAATTCTCCAGGGAGTAAACCGGCCGGAGACGGGCATTTTTAACCTGAAAACAACAGCTGTTGACAAGCCGGGCCGGGTTCCGTATTGCACCAATGGCCACGGAATCCACGGAAAAACACGGAAAGAAACAATAAGGAAACTCTGATTAATTCGTCATTGCGAGGAACGAAGTGACGAAGCAATCTGTAAGTATCTGGTTCACTGGTTACGAGATTGCCGCGCTACGCTCGCAATGACGTCAAACATGAATTAATCAGAGTTTCCATAACATTTTGTGTCCTTCCGTGGAATCCGTGGCCATAATGTCTGCCATCACCCGGTTGAAACCTAGTAACGCCCGTGCTGCTTGGCGATATAGTTGGTTAGCTCCACATACTGCAGGTTCATGCTGCGCAGGATCCTGTGCACGGTACGCATGATGGCACGCATCACCTTGTAGACCAGGTCAGGGTCCTTTTGCAGCAGACCCTCGAAGCTGGCGCGGTCGAGACGCATCAGTTCACAGTTGCCCATGGCACGCAGCCCGGCGGAATGCTCGACACCGTCGATGAATCCCATCTCGCCGATCATGTCGCCCGGACGCAGCACCTGCAATGTCACCATGTCGCCACCGCCCGTCTGGGAAACCGCCTCCATCATACCGCTGGTAATTATGTGCAGGGCATCATCCTGCTGGCCTTCCTCGATGAGAAAGGCACCATCCCTGATACCGCACGCCGTCGTCACCTCGGCAAGCAACTCGCACTGGTCGTCCGACAGCTCGGTACCCAGCGGGGATGCCTTGATGGTCTCCTTGCTGACAACGAATTCTTCCACGCATTTATCGGTCATTTTTCCATGCCTTTATTCTGAACAAAGTTTGACTATCCAGGCCCGGTGATGCCACGGGCACCGCTTCAGGCACCGGCCTGCGGCTTGCGGGTGATGACGACTTGACGCAGCAAGCTGCCCAGGACCAGCAACAGCCCGGTGGAGATTAACAGGCCGATTATGTAGCCCGCAAGCATCACCTGGCCCGGCATTTCCAGGATATGGGAAAGCCCGTGATAGAGGGCGAAACCACCGAAGAAGACATACATGAATTTCTCCGGCATGGCGATTGCTACGGCGATCACGGCCACCACCAGCAGGATGGCCAGCAGCGTCGCAAGCCCGAGGGCCGGAAATGCCACCGAGGCCAGGCCGATCAGCATCCCGCCCAGCAGCAACCCCAGGAACAGGCACATGTCCCTGACGCCATGATTACCTGCACGAGCCGCCCAGTAACCCGCGGCGACAGCGATCAGCACATGATCCAGACCGGTCAGCGGGTGAATGAAACCATCCACCAGGCCGATCGATGCATGGGTCCCGGTATGTGCCTGGACAAGCGGCGCAAGCAGCAGCGAAACAAAGGTCAGTATGCTGGTAAAAATGATTTTCCGTGACATGGTCTACTCCGGTTTCTCGTTTACAGGTGCCGGCCTGGCCCGCTGCGCGGAACCCCGGCCGGCGTTTTTCAGGTAATGCTAGCGCACCTTCACCTTGATCAACTCCTCGCCATCCGGATCCGTGACATGCACGGCGCAGGCGATACAGGGGTCGAAGCTGTGGATGGTGCGCAGGATCTCTACAGGTGCCGTCACATCGTACAGGGTATGGTTATCCTGCAGGGCCGCCTCATAGGCACCCGGCTGCCCGTTCTGGTCCCGCGGCCCGGCGTTCCAGGTGCTGGGCACCACGGCCTGGTAGTTCTTGATGGTCTCGTCCTCGATCACGATCCAGTGCGCCAGTGCACCACGCGGGGCTTCCATGAAGCCCACGCCGCGCGCCTGTTTCGGCCAGGAGGACGGTTCCCAGAGGGCCTCGTTGAAGGTCTTGGTGTCGCCGGCCTTGATGTTGGCGACCAGGTTGTTGAACCAGGTCTGCATGTTGTCGCCGACGATCTTGGTTTCCAGTCCGCGGGCAGCGGTGCGCCCCAGGGTAGAAAACAGTGCATCGACGGGCACATCGAGCGTGTTGAGGGTCATGCTGACCAGTTCCTTCGTCTGCTCGTGCCCGCTGGCGTAGAGCATCAGTACGCGCGCCAGCGGCCCGACTTCCATGGCATGGCCCTTCCAGCGCGGCGACTTCAGCCAGGAGTAGGACTGCTCCACGTCGAGACTGTCATAGGGTGGCGTCGGACCAGTGTAGTTCAGACTGGTCTCGCCGTCGTAGGGGTGCAGCCCTGCCTGTTTGCCGTCCTGGTAATCGTACCAGGAACGCGCCACGTACTCCTGGATCTCGTCGGTCGCGGTCATGTCCACTTCGTGGATAGTGGACAGGTCGCGGTTCAGGATCGCCCCCGCCGGGATCAGGAAGGTGGCCGGATCGTTCATGCCCTTCTCCGGGAAGTCGCCGTAGGTCAGGAAGTTGCCAAGACCCTCGCCACGCGAGCCCCAGTCC
>JASFOC010000060.1:0-9128 GCA_050116715.1 Gammaproteobacteria bacterium | reverse complement strand
CGAGGATAGGCAGCAACAGCACCACGATCGGGGTATTGTTGACGAAGGCGCTCAACAGACCCGCCAGCACCAGCGTCAGCAACAGGGTCAGCTGCGGGCTGTGTGACCAGATCCGCGCCAGCAACCGTCCGACCGGCTCCAGCGCACCGGTGCGCACCAGCCCGTGTCCGACAATCATCAGCCCGCAAACCGCTACCAGCGCCTCGTGGCCGAAGCCGCTGAAGAAATCTACCGTGTGCAGCGGCCCGGCTGCATCCTGATAGGGGAACCATTCGAAGCCGACTGTCAGCAGCACCAGCACGATGAGGCTGGAGGTTTCCAGCGGGATGCGCTCGCGTGTAAACAGAAACAGCGCCACGACCGTCAATCCAAGTACGGCCAGCGCGTGATGATCAGGTAACGGTGGCATGGAACAGCCCGGCAATGGATACAGCGTCAGTATAACCGAGCGGCGGACATCGAAACCACGCAACCCGGAAGCCGGGATGGAAGCACCGAGGGGCCGGACAAAGACAGGCAGTGAGTCGAATGCCTGAAGTACCGTCCGCAGGGAGAACGAGGCGCGTGACCCCGGGACTCGATCGTCATTCCCGGATTCCGCTGCGCTGGACCCGGCGCCACCGGGGCCCTATCGGGCTGTCGCACCCTTCATTTCGAGAGATCAATAATGCTGGCCAGCACAACCTGCTTGCCATGATCCAGGTATGGATTCAGACCCACCTCGACCGGTATCCTGCGGCCATCAGCAGTCAGTGCCTCGAGCTTCCTGCCAGCGCCCATCTTGCGCACTTCCGGATGCTGCAGATAGCCGGCACGCATACGGGTATGCTGGCTGCGCTGGGCGGGTGGTAGCAGGTTATCCACGGACAAGCCCTGCAACCCGCCTGCAGGGTAACCCAGCATCTTCTCTGCGGAGGTGTTGCTCATGAGGATTACACCCGCCTCATCGACCACGATCATACCGACATCACTCGCCTCCACCAGGAGGTGAAAGCGTTCCTCCAGCTCCTTGAGGCGCTCCATCTGGTCTGCATGAGCCATTGCATAGGCAACCTTTATCTCGGCACGCTTTTCCATCATCTGGCCACGCAGCAGGAACAGCAGTCCCCAGGCGAATGCAAGCATCAGCAGGGTTGCAAACAGCATAGCGGTCATGCGCGTCTCACTGCGCAACCCGGCCAGTACCCGGGCTGGCTTGTGCGCCACCAGCAGCAGGGAAAAGTCACTGTGATTTATGACGGGAATCTCAATCCCGCGGTCTGATTCCGCAAGCACCACACGGCGCACGATATCCTCCGCTGCAAGTTTCTGCCAGATCCAGAACCCGTCTTCCAGCTCGGCAGTACCGGTATAGTTTGCCGAGATCAGGTCCCATGCGGCCGGATGTTCCCGGGATATCTTGCTGTCTACCTCAAGCTGGAAAGGGACCAGGTCCTGCCTTGCCGGCACCGTCAACCAGTATCCATACTTGTTTATCAGTGCATAGTTGGTATCCGGGCTTGTTTCACTGGCACTGCGCAGCGCAGCGATCATATGCCGCATGGTGATGTTGATGATCAGGATGCCACGCATGCGGTTATCACTCCCCTGCACCGGCGTGGCGACCCTCAGGATTGGCCTGACGGGCGACCCGATCTGGTAGTCCTCGACGTTCAGATCGAGGTGGGAAATATAAACCTCACCCGTCAGGAGGTCCCTGGTGGCAGTAAAGTAATAGCGATCGCTGGTGTCCTGGAGATCCTGAGCATCCACCGCCAGTACGCGATCCCCTTCCCGTGTCACGCGGACACGTTCGACCCCAGTCTGGTCAATCCAGCGGATTTCCTGGTAGGTGGGGTTGCGGTTCGCCATCGTCATGAATACCGACTGCAACTCCTGCAGGGCAAAGTGATTCGGCGAGTCCAGGGCACGCGTCACGGCTGGCTCCTGGGCAAGTGCGCGGAGATGTATCAGCGAGGTAGATACATCGGCTGCAACATAGCCGCCCAGCTGGTTCAGGTGGGTCCGTTCTGCAGCAACAATATGGTCAAGCTGGGCAGTGAAGCGCATATCCGAGAATGCGAATGCAATAGCAAAAATCGTCACTGCCACAGGTATACACAGCAGCAGAAACTGGCGCACCGGGAAACGTATATTCTGCGCACTTGCCGGTAAGGTGTTTTTGTCGTGACTAGCCATGATGCTGGATTCCAATGAAGCAGTACTTGGGTATCAGTTACCCGGGCCGGGTGCCGGGCTATACAGCCGGTAATATAGCGTCATGGCCTGGAAACACAACGCCTCCGCAAACAGCTTGTAAAACCTGTCAATACCGGCGCAGTACACGGGGAAGGCCAGGACAGACCAGACACGCACCTCGTAATAATCCCCGGGCGGGACCTGATCTGGAGAAGACTCCACCCGGAGGGGGTGACCCCGTTCGCCTCGTTCAGATAAATATTCCGGACAGCACCCGCAAGGAAGAACATAACATTGCGCTGCAGCCGTGCTTTTCCGGGAAGTGACCGGCAGCGTATGTCGCCGGATACAACCAGCATGCGGCAAAAAAACCTGTCACCGCGTTACGCGCGTTACAGCTGCGGCAATAACGGCTGAATGCTCACATGCGCGTAAACCCGTGTGCTGCGCTATCGATCCCGCTGCGCAGCGCATAGCCGGTCAAGCTGCGCGGCAATCTCTTCACTCAGTTGCGCAACGGCAAGACTGGATGCATTAACGAGGGCCTCATAGTCAGGACCAGACATATCTTTGCGGATGGACGCTGTCTTGACCGCTTCGAGTTTTCTGGATGCTTCTGCAAGAATGCTCCATTTCGCATCCAGGATGATATCCTTGCCCAGCTGTCCGTCAAACTGGTTGACGGTAATTTCAACCCGGTATACCGGCGAGAAGTGTTCACTGCGGCGGTAGTTCACAACCAGCTCGGAGTTCAACAGGTTTGACAGGTTCTTGATCAGTGTCCTGGTGAAGCCATCCTCGAGAGAACCGCCCCAGCGATTGAATTCATTTTCGTCAAGCCGGTTCGCCCCTAACCGCGTTACGATGCGTGGCTGGTCAAGGTACCTCGGCCAGCTAACCGGCCCTACACTGATGGCCTGGTCGCTGCAATTGCCGGTGATGTCTGGCCGGGATGTGGCATCCGCGGTCAGCATGTAGAAGTTGGAGCGGGGTGTCTGACCCGCACAGCCGGCCAGCACGACGGCCAGCAAAACTCCAGGGGCACCACGCCATGCTGTCCTGTTTCCCATCATTTTCTCTCCTTGCCACGCAGCAAGGCCTCCGGGTGGCGTTCAAGGTAATCGGCCAGGACACGTAGCGAGCGTGCTGCATCACTCAGCTCGCGCAGGGTTGCCTGCAGTTCCTGTGACATCGCAGAATCTTTTGCAAACATGCCATCGATTGATTTCAGCGTCCCGTCGGCCTGGACAATCGTTTTGTCCAGGCTGGCTAACGCCTTCGTCATATCGGACCCGATCCTGCCGTACGGGAATTCCTTCATCTTGTCGAGTACGGTATAAACACTCCGGGTTAGTTCCTCGATCGAAGTGGGCATGGTGGGTATTACCCGGTAGCCTTTTGCCTGACTCATGGTCGCCTTTTCCACATTGGGAAAAAAGTCAAGATCGACATAGAGCTTGCCGGTCAGGAGATTCCCCGTCTTCAGCTGCGCCCTGAATCCCCTGGCGACAAAATCTTCCAGAATTTTTTTGCGTTTCTCGGCATGAATTCCTGAAGTGCCCCCGCCGAAGCGCTCCGGTTCAAGGTCAACGACTACCGGAATGAGAATAGCCTCGGCTTCAGCGTCGAATTCCAGGTCAATAGAAACCACCTTGCCCACGGTTATCCCCCTGAACTCGACCGGCGCACCCGGTGCCAGACCACGCACGGTCCCGTTAAAATAAAGCAGGTACCGCTCACGCAGGGTAATTTCCTGTTCAAACGCATCAGAACGTCTGTCGTGGAGTGTAAACACGGTGTTCTCCGGCACAACATCCCCGGGCAGAGTATTCGGTGGCAGCCCGAAGGCAAGTCCACCGGTCAACAGGCTCACGGCCGATTCCATGTCCACCTTGACGCCGGTCGCCGACAGTGAGACATCGATGCCGCTGGCATTCCAGAAACGGGTGTTCTCCGTGATCTTGAGGTGGTGTGGCGCATCGATGAATATTTTGAAGTCGACCGATTCATTATTTTCAGCCAGCTGGTAGCTCACGACTTCGCCAACCTTGATCTGGCGGAAATAGATGGGGGCTCCCACGTCCAGTGATCCGCGGCTGCCCGCCTTGAGCAGGAAATGCCGCCCCGGCTGGTCGGTCGTGACCACAGGTGCCGACTCCAGCCCCGTGAACTTGTCAACATGTTTCCCGCTGGCAACCGGGTCTATGGCAATGTAGGCGCCACCCAGCAGCGTGCCCAGTCCAGTCACACTACCTGCAGTGATGCGGGCCTTGACCACCCAGAAGCGGGTCTTTTCCGTCAGGTATCCCTTCGCGCCGGCGTTCATCTGTACCGTCACCACCACATGCTGCAGGTCCTTTTCCAGATCGATGGCTTGCACCATCCCGACCTCGACATCCTTGAACTTGACCTTGGTCTTGCCCGCCTCGAGCCCCTCGGCGTTCTCGAAGGTAATCGTGATTGTGGGACCGATCTCGGAATAGGACTTGTAAGCGACCCAGGCGCCGATAATGGCAGCCACGATGGGAATAACCCAGACGATGGATAACCCGCTGCGCTTCCTGACAACCGCTTCAGGCATATTACTTTCCGGCAAGTCACCGGCGGTCCGGTCTGTCATGTGTTGACTCCATATTGTCCCAGATTTCCCGGGGATCGAAGGTCATGGCGGCAATGATGGTCAACACCACGACCGCGCCAAAGAATATTGCACCGGTACCTGCCTCGATCGTTGCCAGATTACCCAGGTGCACCAGTGCCACCAGGATCGTTACCACGTAGATATCCGTCATGGACCAGCGTCCGATAGCCTCGGTGACCCGGTACAGGCGGGTGCGCTCTGCTGGCCGCCACTGTGACTTCCGCTGTACGGAAAGCAGCAGGTAGATGAGGATAAACAGCTTTGTCAGCGGCACCACGATACTGGCAATCAGGATCACCAGGCCGATCGGCCATTCGCCATGCTGCATGAAATAGATCACCCCGCTCATAATGGTGTCAGACTGGGCATTGCCCAGTGTGGATACCACAGTCATGGGCAGCAGATTGGCGGGGATGTAGCAGATAAACGCGGCAATTACCAGGGCCCAGGTACGTGCAAGGCTGTTGGGCTTGCGCCTGTGCAGGGTTGCACCACAGCGGGGGCAAGACAGTTCCGTATGCGCTCCGGGGTGCGCCTCGACCAGCAGATCGCAACTGTGACAGCTGATCAGTCCGGCATCAGCCGCTGAAATCATGCTGGTAACTGTCATCGCCGGTATTCCAGCCGCTCCCAGACAACCTGGGAATCCATATTTGCCGCTGCCGCCGCCAGGGTGATGATCAACAGCCCGAATGCCCAGAGCGCAGTCCCTGGCACTATCGTTGCCATGCCGACAAGCTTCACGACCGCAACAATAATGCCGATCAGGAAGACCTCCATCATGCTCCAGGGAGACAGGTTCTGTGCCATGCGGAAAACGCTGGCCATTTTCCAGGGGACACGATTCAACTTAAGCGGCACAAACACATACAGCAGGATCAGCAGCTCAAACAGCGGTACAACAATCGATGTCAGCAGGACCAGTGCGGCGATTTCCCACTTGCCGGTGTGATAAAGATCCAGCACGCCGGAGATGAGTGTTGCCTGTGTTACCTGCCCCTTCAGCTTGAAGGCAAGCAGCGGGAATGCATTGGCCACGGCAAACAGGATCAGCCCGGCCAGGGTGAGGGCCAGGGTGCGATCGATGCTGTTTTTCACGCCCCGGTGCAGCAGTGCATTGCAGCGGGGACACCGGGCGACATAGCTACCCTGATGCTCCGGAAGGCGCTGTAGCAAGTCACACTCATGACAGGCAATCAGGTTTTCGGTGCTCATCGAGGCCCAGGATCGCAGATAAAGACGACATGCTAGCGTAACTTTACTACAACAAACACCGTTTTCGCCCCCACGCATGCCTGGAACCCATGGATCCGCCAGCCCCGCCACACTGAAAGTCCCTCCAGTGCGCAGTGTCATGGCACAGTATTATTGCCAGAAGCCGCTGCATCGCCGGGTGGCTAGCTGCGTGCCCACCCCTGCCGCACCACCGTGGCTCGCAACTGAACCCCATATCTTGTTGTTTTTTGACGCATTAACAGAGACACAACCGCTACAATTGCGGTAGGATACAGAAGTGTGCATAACTGCAACCGGAGAGAGTCCAGCGCTGTTGCCGGAACATTCCGTGCCATTAAATTTCGATATTTATTTTGCTGAGAAAATCACAATCACACACATGCGGGCCATTCTTTTCTGTGTACTGCTGCTGTTCATCTCACCTGGCATGGCCGCTGGTGCGTGGCAATCACTTGCCCCCGGTATGGAGCTTGGAAAATTTTCCGCGAACCGGCCCAGCCGCAGCGGCGACTCGCGCATCACCATCCTGCGCATCGACCCGAACCACTGGTCTCTGGAATTCATCGGTCTGAGCCTCGACGACGGCTCCAGCAGCAGGACGGCCAGACAGTGGAGCAAGGCGCATCGGCTCACGGCAGCCATCAATGCCGGCATGTTCGGCACGGATTACCGCACCCATATCGGGTATCTCCGGTTCCGCAACCACGTCAACAACGACAATGTCAATGCCTACCAGTCAGTTGCGGCTTTTGATCCCCGCCGGGACGGGCTCCCGCGTTTCCGCATCTTCGATCTGGACGAGCCCGGCGTCAGCATGCAGAGCATCCTTCAGGATTATGCCTCGGCGGTCCAGAACCTCAGGCTGATCAAGCGGCCGGGACAGAACCAGTGGACCCAGCAGGAAAAGACCTGGAGCGAGGCTGCCCTGGGAGAGGACGAGTCCGGCCGGATCCTGTTTATCTTTTGCCGCTCTCCCTATTCGATGCACGACCTGAACAACGAGCTGCTGCAACTTGACATTGGCCTGGTAGCCGCCCAGCACCTGGAAGGCGGACCGCAGGCCCAGCTCTATATCAACACCGGTGAGATGGAGTTCGCAATGTCCGGCAGCCACGGCACGTCATTCAGTGACAATGATGACGTTTCGACGGCATGGCCGATACCGAATGTTCTGGGCGTGCGACCAAGAGAAACGGAAACCCGGTAGCAGCTACCTGTGAACAAACTTTGTTGCAGCGGCCCGACTACCGAATCGCAGCACACAGGTCCCGATAATATCCACCTGCAGCTAACAGCGCCTGGTGACTGCCGGACTCCAGCACCCGCCCGTCCGTTACTACCAGGATCTCATCCATATGCTCCAGCCCCTGCAGCCGGTGAGTGACCAGCAACAGCGCCTGCTGCCGCGCCTCTGTGCGAGCGACAATGTTTACCAAGATTTGCCGGGCCGTATCTGAATCAATACCCTCGGTAGGTTCGTCCAGAATCAGCATGGGCGCATGCTTCAGCAGTGTTCGTGCAATTGCCACACGCCTGGCCTGCCCGCCAGACAGCCTGACCCCGGTTTCGCCAACATGTGTGTCATAGCCTTCCGGTTGCGTAATGATAAAGTCATGGATCAGCGCCGCCTTGCATACCTGCTCGATAGTCTCCTGGTTTGCATCCGGACACGCCAGCAACAGGTTGTCGCGGATGCTGGTATTGAACAGGTGGGTTTGCTGCGTCAACGCCGCGATATGCTCACGCAGCGCCTCGCCACTGTAGCGTTGCAACGGCTGCCGGTTAAGCAGCAGGCTTCCGCTGCTCGGTTCGCGGAAGCGCAGCAGCAGGCTGGCCAGCGTGCTCTTGCCGGAACCCGTTGAACCAACCACCGCCAGTTTGCCCCCGGGGGGGATATCCAGGGAAATATCCTGCAGCACCACCGGACTGTCAGGTCGGTAGCGGAAGCTCACATTCCGGAAACTGAAAGCGAAGCGCTGCGGCAGCGGCAGTGGCTTCGCCGGCTCGTCCACGGCCGGCTGGCTGTCCGCCAGACCGAAGATGCGCCGGGCGGCAGTCAGGGATTCGCCCAGTGTCTGCATGGCCAGCGGCAATGGCATGACAGCCTCAAAGCTGGCCAGGGCAAACAATGCCAGCATGGCCAGTTCCGGGGGTGCCAGGGTTTGATCGCACACCAGAGGCACTGCAAGCACCAGCATAAGCCACATCGCCAGGCTGGCACACAGGCCCAGCGCCGCTTGCGAGACGCCGTTCAGACCACTCAGGGTCTGTTGCTGCTGCGCCAGTTCCCGAGACAGTTTCTGTATACGGTTGGCATGGCTTTGCGAGGCGCCGTATACCAGCAGTTCACCCATGCCCTGTACATCCGTTACCAGGGCGGCGCGCAGTTGTGCGGACACTTCGACTTTGCGCTGGCCGGCACCACGCCCCAGCCGATTCATCAGCCACGGCATGAACACACCGGCCAGCAGCAACAGCGTTCCTTCGACCAGGGCAAGTGCAGGCTGGTACCACCACAGCATACCGGTAAACACCACAGCGGCCAGCAACGCCACGGCAGCGGGGACGAGCAACCGCAGATAGATGCTGTCCAGCGTATCAATATCGGCACGAATACGGCTCAGCAGGTCGCCGCTGCGATAGGCCTCCAGCCCCGCAGGCGCCAGTGGCTCCAGTTTGTTATAAAACCATACCCGCAGTTCAGCCAGCAACCGGAATGTCGCCTCGTGCGTTACCAGTCGCTCGGCATAGCGGCCCGCGGTGCGCACGATGGCCGCCGCCCGGATCAGGGCCGCCGGGGTAAAATAGTTCATGCTCACACCGGCAGCTCCGGCGATAGCCATGGCGGTAATAAACCAGCCCGACAGCGCCATCAGCGCAACATTCGCCAGCAAGGTGATGAATGACAGGACGATACCCAGCAGCAACCAGCCCAGGTACGGCCGGAACAGATGCAGCAACCGCAACAGGTCGCTCATGTTGCGTCCCCGTATGCGCTCACCATGCGTTGGTAAAGTGGCGAGATCTGCAGCAGTTCCGCATGTGTTCCGGATTGCACAATGCGACCGTTGTC